>DAISJI010000201.1:1438-4772 GCA_036821585.1 Terriglobales bacterium | reverse complement strand
ATCGACTTCCGCCTTGTCCCCGACCAGCAGCCCGAGCGCGTCAAGAAGCTCGTGGAAGACCACATCCGCAAACAGGGGTTTTACATCACGCACCAGGCGCCAACGCCGGAAGAGCGGCTGGCCCATGCGAAAACGATTTTCCTGGATTGGGGCGCCGGATATCCGTCGGCGCGAACTTCCATGGACTTGCCGGTATCAAAGGCCCTGGTGCGCACGATTGCGGATGCGACGGACAAGCAGGTGGTGCAGTCGCCGCTGCTGGGCGGGAGCATCCCGATGTATCTGTTTCTGAAGAGCGCGCCGGTCATCGGCCTGCCGGTCGCCAATCACGACGACAACCAGCACGCCGCCAATGAAAACCTCCGCCTCCAGAACCTTTATGACGCCATCGACATCTTCGCGGCGGTGATGACGAAGCTGGAAGGTGAATGGAAGTAAACCGGGCGTAAGGTTCAAGGCGTATGGCTTAAGGTAAAAGAAAAACGTCCGGGTTGACCGGACGTTGAATTCCTTGCGCCTTAAGCCTTGTGCCTTGCGCCTACTTCCCTTCCGACACTTTGTACATATACCGGATCGCCTGCTTGTAAATGATCATGTTCGGACCGCCGTTACGGATGATCTTCAGGCAGCAACGGTCGTACCACTCGATGACGCCGTTCACGCTCTCACCGTCCTGCATCACGATGACCATCGGCGTCTTCGCCTGCATCTGTTTCTGGTAATAGAAATTCTCGGCGTGCGTCTGCTCCGGTGGCGGCGCTTTCTTGGCTCCGGTGGCGCGTTCGCGCCGGTCGTTATCGCGCTCGCGGTGTTCCGGTCGCGGCAGGCTTGGCCGGATCAGCTTGCGGTTGCCAAATTCCGGTTCCGGCGCTCGTTCGACGGTGGTGGAATTCATTCCGTCTTTCATAATGGCGGGCCTCCTGCGACCAGCCGGGAACTCTCGCGGCGGACACGTCTCTCCCCGCTGCCCGGCTCAGAAATTGTCCTCCACGACCGCAGTTTCCCGCGCCGGGCGGACGTATCACACATCGATATGCTCTTTCCCTGGTGAATGGAAGGTGTGACTTGCCCCTACCGTATCACAGGAATTCTGCGGAAACAATGCTGGCCGGATTGTGTAATTTTGTAATTGCGGAATTGGGCAATGGAAAACCATTCGGGTTAACGGTCTTTCCATTACTCGATTTGAGATTACTCAATTACCAATCTCGAGGGCGGCCACCATCGCGTCCAGGGAGACGTTCCTGAGCAGGTTACGCCGCATCCCGCTTTCCACCTCGCCGACGCGCTGCGAGGCCAGGGCGATCCAGTCGAAGGTGATGTCGCGGGCCAGTTTTTCCAGTTCGCCCTTTACGTCCGCGTTGCGGACCAGTTCCGGCGTGCCGCTCTTGATCATGAGCAGGTCTTCCAGCAGCGCATACAAAGTGCGGAGCAGGCGGTCGATCTTCTCGCGCCCGTCGGCGCCCGCGCGATACGTCTCGGTGACGCGAAAGAGCGAGCTGTGATCGTCCGCTGCGATCGCCGTCCGCATCAGGAGAAGTGCGTCCTGGCGCGCCGCTGCGTAAGCCGCCAGGTCAAACGAACGGGCCTTCCCCACCGCGCCGCCCGACAGCTTGGCGACCAGCGTCCGCTGCGCCGGCTTCCAATCCGGATGTGCCTCCGCCAGGTCGCGCTCGATCTCCTCGGGCGTCAACGGGCACAATGCGAAGCTCACGCAACGCGAACGGATGGTCGGAAGCAGCGCGCCCGGATTCTCGGCGAGCAAAAAGATGGTCGCAAACTCCGGCGGCTCCTCCAGCACCTTGAGCAGCGAGTTCGCGGCTTCCTTCATGAACGTCGCGGCGGTGAAAATGTAGACGCGGCGGCGTCCTTCACCGGGACGGTAGTAGATGCCGCCGATCACGTGCCGCACCTGGTCCACCTTAATCATCATCTGCGGTGGATCGGGCGGAATAATGAGCACGTCGGGGTGCGTCTGGATGAGGATGCGCGTTTCTTTCTTGTCGGTCTCACGCAGGTTCTCGCGCGCTTCGATCGCTTCGGCGCAGCGGACGTCCAGCGCATCCGCCTCGGCAATGCGCATGCAGTTCTTGCAATGTCCGCAGAAATCGGGTTCGCGTGGGGCGGGCGTCTCGCCGGTCGCGAACAGCCCCGAATCCTGGGATGGCGGCGGGGCAAATTCCAGGCAGTTCATCGCCTTGGCGACCATCTGCGCCAGCGTGTACTTGCCCGAGCCTTCCGGTCCGCTCAGGATTACGGCGTGCGGAAAGCGGTCGCGCGCCAGCATCCCGCGCAACTGCTCGACGACTTCCCGGTTGCCGTGAAAATCCGCGAAACCCATGGTCAAAACTTACCACGGAGGCACGGAGACACGGAGGAAAAGCAAAGTTGATGCTTCTCCGTGCCTCCGTGTTGATATGATTTCTCCGCACATGGCGAAAAAGCGCGGCATCTTCATTACCTTCGAAGGGCTCGACGGTTGCGGCAAGAGCACGCAACTGGAGCGGCTGGCCGCCGAGTTGCGGAGCGAAGGCATCGACGTGCTGACCACCCGCGAACCGGGCGGCACCGCTATCGGCGAACGCATCCGCTCCATCCTGCTCGACTCGGCGACCTCCGGACTGACTCCCATGGCCGAGTTGGCGCTGATGTTCGCCTCGCGCGCGCAGCAACTCGAAGAGCTGATCGTGCCCACGCTCGAGCGCGGCGCCTGGGTGCTGTGCGACCGCTTCACCGATTCCTCCGAGGCCTACCAGGGGGGCGGCCGCGAACTGGGGTCCCAAGCCGTGCTCGACTTGCATCGCGTGGTGTGCCGCAACGTCTGGCCCGACCTTACCGTGCTGATGGATTCCGAAGTCGAGGCCAGCGTGGCGCGCGCCCGCCGCCGCAACCTGAAGAAGACCGCCGCCGCAAACGAAAATCGCTTCGAGACCGAGGACCGCGCCTTCTTCGAGCGCGTGCACGAGGCCTATCGCGCCATTGCGAAACGCGAGAAGCAGCGTGTCTTGATGCTCGACGCGCGCCGTCCCGCCGACGTCGTCCATCCCCAGATTGTCGCTGCCGTGCGCGAGCGCTTTCTCGCCAACGGCACTCGCGCCAACAAGCGCGCCGCCAAAGCGAAGATCTGAACTTTCGAGCCGTCTTGCCTTGAGCCTTGCGCCATGAGCCTTGCGCCTCGTTGTGCTATTCTCGAATCGTGGGCCCCGCGCCACTCCGGCGCACATCGTTCAACGATATAACCACTCTTTTCGAGGAGTTCCGATGCTCCGTCTCCGCCATCTGTCGTTCGTGATTCTGCTGACCACCGGCTGCGCGCTGGCCCAGTACGCGCCTG
>DAISJI010000201.1:0-1338 GCA_036821585.1 Terriglobales bacterium | reverse complement strand
TTCGCGCCGACCACGCTTTACACGCTTGTCGATTCGCCCGTCATCATGGGCGAGTACTACCGCAAAATCGATTTGTCGCCTGCCGGTGAGCAGCGTCCGACGGAGCTCGACATCGCCGCCGATTCCGCCGCCGCGCTGGATATGCCGGCCGACACCGAACAGCAGTACAGGAACCTCGTCGTGGAAGCGGGCGCGCTGTTCGGCGCGCGCCACTATCGCGACTACCACTTCCTGCTGACGCTCAGCGATCACGTCGCGCACTTCGGCTTGGAGCACCACGAAGCCAACGACAGCCGCACCGACGAGCGCTCCCTGATCGAAGACACCGGGCGCAAACTCATGTCGGGCCTGCTGCCGCACGAGTACACGCACTCGTGGAACGGAAAGTACCGCCGTTCCGTGGGTCTCGCCACACCCGACTACCAGCAGCCGATGAAGGGCGAGTTGCTATGGGTGTACGAAGGCCTGACGTCGTACCTCGGCGAGGTGCTCACCGCGCGCAGCGGTCTGCTCAACGCCGACCAATCGCGCGATGGGCTGGCGCTGATCGCGGCGGGCATGTCGCACCGTCCCGGAAGGCAGTGGCGTCCGCTGCTGGACACGACCGTCGCCGCGCAAATCCTTTACCAATCGCCATTCCAGTGGTCGAGCTGGCGGCGCAGCGTGGACTTCTACGACGAAGGCGTGATGATCTGGCTCGACGCCGATACGACCATCCGTAAGCTCACCAACAACCAGAAGTCTCTCGACGATTGGACCAGGATCTTCCACGGCCAGCCTGACCAGCCGCTGAATGCCGCGCCGCGCGTGAAGCCATACACCTTCGACGAGCTGGTCAGCACCATGAACCAGGTGGTGAAGTACGACTGGGCCAAGTTCTGGAACGATCGGCTGAACTACGTCGGGCCGGACTCACCGCTTCAGGGCCTCGGGAACAGCGGCTGGAAGCTGGTGTACGACGACCAGCCGTCGGAGATGTTCCGCGCGCGCGAAGGCCGCGGCGACGGCGCCGACCTCGCGTATTCGCTCGGCATTGCGCTCAACAAGAACGGGCGCGTGCAGGACTCCATCTTCTTCATGCCCGCCTACAACGCCGGCATCACGCCGGGAATGACCGTGGTCGCGGTGAACGGGCGCAAGTACTCGGCCGACGTGATTCACGACGCGCTCAAGGCGGCGAAAAACTCGAAGGAGCCGATCCAGTTGCTGGTCGAGAACAACGACTACTTCAAGAGCTACTCCATCAACTATCACGAGGGCGACAAGTATCCGCACCTGGTTCGCGATGAGTCGAGACCGGATTTATTGACGGACATCATGAAGGCTCACGCGACAAAG
>DAISJI010000200.1:0-4774 GCA_036821585.1 Terriglobales bacterium | reverse complement strand
CATCGGGACGACGCTGACCAGGATCAGCACGCCAAGAATCAGCGAAAGTATGGGCAAGCGCGCCGGGAACGGCAATGTCTTGAGCAAGAGTCGTCTACCCCGTCTAGTGGGTGTGATTTTAAGATGAAATGGGTGCCCGGTGGGACTAAAACATTTTGCCCGGTAGTAACGTTGGTACTCACCTCGCCTGGCGGCCGGACTCGTCCTGGCGAATCCCGGCCCCCGTGACGCAACTGTTTGCTATAAGTTATCGTCGAATTCCCAACCATGCGGCAGATCACCGCCATCCTCCATACCCATAACGACGCCCAGCGCATCGGGCGGGCCCTGGAGTCCTTGCGCGCGTTCGCCGAGGTCCTGGTGATCGACCATGCCTCCACCGACGGCACCGTGAAGGTCGCCCGCCATCATGGCGCGACAGTCAAGGAAGGCGTGCCGGGAGTCGCTCCCGGGGTGCACGTCAGCGACGCGCATCACGACTGGATTTTCTGCATGCTCCCCAATGAGTCGATCAGCGAGTCTCTCGAGGCGTCTCTGTTCGAGTGGAAAGAGCTTGAAAAGGAGCCGTTGGACCAGGCCGGGAAGGACGCCAGAGCCGCGCTCAACGAAAGCTTTTCGGTGGGCGTGCGCGAGGAGACCGAAAACGGCTGGAAGACGCTCGCCCCCGAGACGCGCCTCGTCAGCCGCAAGCAGATCAATTGGAGCGGGGCGCTGCCGCCGAATCTTGAGGCGTCCATTGTGCTCGCGGGTTACCTCCTGCGCTTCAACAAACCTTGAGGTTGTTTGCGCTCGGCTATAATCCGGCTGACTTCCGTCACCGTAAATGGATCCCGTAATCGCAATCGCAATCTTCGTCCTGGGACTCGCCTTCGGCAGCTTTCTGAACGTGTGCATCCACCGCGTGCCGCGCCGGATGGAATTGCAGGACGCGCTTGACCAGGCGCGCACAAGCCTGGAAAAACTTCGTATCGAGGGCGGGCCGGAAGCCGAGCTGCTGGCCGGACAGGCGGAAGTTGAACGGCTGGACAAGGAAGTCACCGGCTTCAGCGTGGTACATCCGCAGTCGGCGTGCCCCAAGTGTCACCAGCCGATCCGCCCGTACGACAATATTCCGGTTGTCAGTTGGCTACTCCTGGGCGGAAGGTGCCGGGATTGCAGAACGCCGATCTCGCCGCGATATATAGCGGTCGAGTTGCTCACCGGATTGCTTTTCCTCGCTTGCTATTGGCGCTTCGGGCTCACTTTGGCGACGCTGAAGTTCTGCGTCTTCTCGTTTCTCATCGTCGGGTTGACGTTCATTGACGCGGAGTGGAAGCTGCTGCCAGACGCGATGACCCTCCCTGGAATCGCCGCCGGACTAGGCTTCAGTTTCGTCGTACCCGTATATGACGTGGTGTTTTCGTTCGCGCAAACTCTTCTGTTCCAAATCCACCGAGTACCGCGGTGGTGGCCATTCGGGATGATGACGTCGCTCCGATTAGGTTCGTTTCTAGACTCGCTTCTCGGCGCCGTTGTTGGCGCTTCGTTTTTCTATTTCATCGCGATTGCATACAAACACTTGCGTGGACGCGAAGGGATGGGACTGGGCGATGTGAAGCTAATGGCCATGGTCGGCGCATTTCTGGGAGTGCGGCTGACGGTGCTGACCATATTTGGTGCGTCGCTGGTGGGATCGATTTTTGGACTGGCGACGATCCTCACCGTCTGGACGCGCCGGACCAAACGGCGCATGACGAAATGCCACGAGCCGCGAGAAGTGGCCCGGAAGCGCGCCTGGGCGTCGGCCAAGTTGATGTACCGTTACTATGGCCTGCCGTTTGGCGTTTTCCTGGGCCCGATGTCGTTGCTGGCGCTGTTCTTCGGACGCGCGCTCCTGGGCTGGTACTGGGGACTGTATTGAAGCTGCTCGCCAATCCCGCGTTCCTGGGTGCGCTGATGTTGTTCTTCGCCGGTGCGGGCGCGTTCATCATCGGTGTTTATTTCATCCGGCGCATGCGGCAGGAACTCATAGGCAGCCGCGATGCAGCACCGCGCGCGGAGAGTCCCGCCTTCGCCATGCAGACCTATAACGCGGTCATCCAGCAATTAAAGGAGAAGGAGACCGAACTCCAGCGACTGCGCCAATCGGCCGCCGAACGCGCCAGCACCAGCGAAAACATCAGCGCCGCCGTGCTCAGCAATCTTCCCAGCGGCGTGGCCCTGTTCAACGCGAACGGCCTGGTACAGCAGGCAAATCCGGCAGCAAGAGAAATCCTCGGTTACGCCACCGCCAGCGGCCTGCACGCGCGCGACCTGTTTCGCGGAGCGAGCGGCGTGCGCGGCGAACCGGTTGCCGAAGAACTGGGCACGCTGCCACTGGTCGTCGAGACGTGCCTGAAGAACGGCCGCGTTTTCCGCCGCCTCGAGGCCGACTACGCCACTCCTTCGGGCGAAAAGCGCGTGCTCGGCATCACGGTCTCTCCGGTCACCGGCAACACCGGCGAGCGTCTGGGCGCAGCCTGCCTGATCACCGACCTCACCCAGGTCACCGAGCTTTCACGCCAACTGCGCATGCGCGAGAACCTGGCGGCGATGGGCGAGATGACCGCGGGCATGGCGCACGAATTCAAGAACTCGCTGGCCACCATCGCGGGATACAGCCAGATGCTCGCCGACGAATCCAATCCGGAGACCATCCGGCAGTTTGCCGATAAGATCCGCACCGAAACCATGGCCCTGACGCGGACCGTCACCGACTTCCTTAACATCACGCGCCCGCAAAAGTTGACGTCGGAACCGGTGGCCTTCGCGCCGCTGCTGCAGTCCTGCGCCGCCGATTGCGGAGTGACGCTGGATTCGACGGCGGTGGCCAACGACTTCACCATAACCGGCGACGCTGCGGCGCTTCGCCAGTGCTTCCTCAACCTGCTGCGCAACAGCTCGGAAGCCGCTCCGGGACGGACGGTTCGGGTGTCGGCGCGCGCCGGCCTGGATCGGAACCGTGCCTGGCTGGAGCTCCAGGACGACGCGGGAGGCATCGCGCCCGATCTGCTGCCGCGAGTGTTCATTCCCTTTGTTTCCAGCAAGGCGGACGGCAACGGACTGGGCCTGGCGCTGGCCCAGCGCATCGTTTCCGACCACGGCGGCTCGATTGTGGCAAGGAACGAAGGTACAGGGGCGGTCTTTACCATATCGTTTCCTGCGCAAAACACGGCCAAAACCGCGATAGAATAAGTGGGAAATCCGGACAGCAAGTCTCGCAGGCCGATCGCGGCATTCGTCCGGGCGAGGTATTTATGAAGCGGACCCTGTATGCAAGCGCACTCGCGCTGTTGATCGTTATGAGCGGCGTGGCCGCCGCGCAGGACCTGGGCGCTATCGCCCGCCAGCAGCGTCAGCAGAAGAAGCCGTCGGCGAAGAAGGTGTACACCAACGACGACATCACCAGCGGCCAGCCGGTGATGCAAACGGCCGAGCCTGCCACGGAGGCGAGAGTAGGCGCCGCAGGCGAGGCGAAAGCCGGCGCCGCGGTCGAGGCGAAGGTCGCCAAACCGAAGGTAGCTTCGGTCGAAGATACGACCAAAGCTACCGCCGCGCTGCAGCAGACGGTGGACGCGCAGAAGACGGAAATCGCCTCGCTGACGCGCGAACTCGACATCGCCGACCGCGAGAACAGGCTGCGCGCCGCCAACTACTACGGCGACGTGGGCAACAGCCTGCGCGATCCCGCGAAGTGGGCTGCCGAGCAGAAAGCCAAGCAGGAGGAGATCGACGGCAAGAAGAAGGCGATCGAAGCTGCCCGGGCCAAGCTCGCCGATATCATCGAACAAGGACGCAAAGCCGGCATTAAGGTCAACGAGTAAATCAGTTCTCCGCCCTCGGTCGTCGTGCCGGGGGCGTATTGTTTCTACCGTAAGCACATGGAATCCGTACTGCTGGTGGAGGACCGCGCCGAAGTCAGGCAGATGCTGGTGACCGCGCTGGAGCGCATGGGATACGAGGTCGTAGCCACGGCGGGCGTCACCGAGGCGACCGCGCAACTGGCACGGCGAAGGTTCTCCGCGGTGCTCACCGACTTGAGGCTTCCCTCCGGCTCGGGCATGGAAGTGCTGAGTGCGGCGCAGGACTCCGACGCGGCGATGCCGGTGGTCATCATGACCGCCTTCGGCTCCATCGCCGAGGCCGTCGCTGCCATGCGCGAAGGCGCCTTCGACTTCATCCAGAAGCCGATCGATCTCGACCACCTCAAGCACCTGCTGGCCCGCGCCATCGAGCGGCAACAACTGTTGCGCGAGAACATCGTGCTCAAGGAGGAGTACGCGCAACGCTTCGGCTTTCCGCGCATCGTGGGCGATCATCCGGCGCTGCGCACGGCCGCGGCGGAAATGCAGCGTATCGCCGCCACCGACAGCACTGTCCTGCTGCTGGGCGAAAGCGGTACGGGCAAGGAACTGTTTGCGCGCGCCATCCATCAGCTCAGCCCGCGCGCCAACCAGCCGATGATCGCGCTCAACTGCGCCGCGATTCCTGAACAGTTGCTGGAAAACGAACTCTTCGGACACGAGAAAGGCGCGTTCACCGGCGCCAATGCCGCCAAAGCCGGAAAGTTCGAACTGGCGCACGGCGGGACCGTTTTTCTCGACGAGATCGCGGAGTTGCCGCTCGCAGCGCAGAGCAAGCTGCTGCGCGTGCTGGAAGAACATACGGTCGATCGGCTGGGCGGAACCCAATCGCGTTCCGTGGACGTGCGCATCATCGCCGCCACCAATCGCGACCTGGAACAGGCGGTGGCGGA
>DAISJI010000199.1:1499-4791 GCA_036821585.1 Terriglobales bacterium | reverse complement strand
GCCACGTAGCCCGGCGGGAAGGCCGCGCTCTCGGCGAAGAAATATTCTTCCATGTACTTGAGGATGACTTCCTGGTCGGCCCGGTTCGCCGGGTTGAGGCGGTACTCGTTGAGCACCATCTTGCAGTATTCGCCCCACAGCTTCCACGCCTCGGCCGACACGTTTTCGTAAATCCGCTGGCCCAGCGGGCTGTCGAACGGCGGCTCGTCCAGGCCGGGCATCTCGCGCTGAAACTTGACGCAGAACACTTTGCGCCCCGAAGCGTTCTGTTCGTCCTGAGGCGGACCACCGATTTGACTGCCCCCACCGCAGCAACTCATCGCGTCTCCTTTTTGCCTGCACTGATTCTATCGCAAGCGGCGGATTCATGAGCGGCGGACGGAAGGCTAGTCGCGCTTCCATCGGCAGGACACGCTGCGAAGCGAGCTCGAACTGCGAAACTGCTGCTATGCAGTTGGCCGCATCCCGCGACGCGGCCAACTGTTCGTGCGATCCTACGGCAGTAGCTCCATTGTCATCGTCGCACCGCCCATCGATGCCAGGACCGCCGCGACCTTTACCGCTTTGCGCGACTCCTTCGCCACCCAAAGCGTCTGTTTATCGCCGTCGGATGACGAAAGTTCAACCTTGAATGCGTCGAACGTCCCCGCGGGCACGGTGACGCTTTCGACACCCACTACCTTTAACTCCATCAACTTCTCTTTTTGTTTTTGCACATCGAGGTTGCGGAACGTGGTGGTGTAGCCCTCGGTCAGGGGCAGACACGCGATCGATTGCAGCCCTCCGGCCGCATCAGCGAACAGCGGACCACCCAACTCCACCGATACCGGACGGTCCTGCCCGCCCATGCTCATGGTGCCACTAGCCTTGTTGTCCCCAATCTCGAGCATGATCGTCACCGGGCCCTGCTGCACCTTGCGCTTTCGCACAACGAGAGTTCCTTTTTCCAGGGTCGCGGTATCGATTGCCTGCCCGTTCGGGGTGTCCATGGTGTCTACCGCCGTCCACGCGCCATTCTCTTCCTGAATGGTCGTGGACATGGTAATCGGGATCTGCTGCGCGCCGGCTGCAATCGTCGCCTTGTACTTATACGTGCCGGGAACCAAGTCCACCGCAGTCTTGGGGACGCCGACCGACTTCGCGTCCACTTTCTTTGCCAGCACTACAGTCTTGGGATCGACCGTTATCTCCGCCAGGCGCTTCGTCGCCTCCGCGGAGCCGCCTTCCTGGTAGCGCCCGCCGAGATGTTTGGCGAGGAACTTCTCCGCCGACATGTACATGGCGAGGTTGTTCTGCGGACGGGCGAAGCCGTGGCCTTCGTCGGGCGCCACGATGTACTCGACCGGGAAGCCGCGGTCGCGCAGCGCGATCACGATCTGGTCCGCCTCCCGCTTGTTGACCCGCGGGTCGTTCGCGCCCTGTACCACCAGCATGGGCGTGCGGATCTTGGCCGCATGGGTGAGCGGCGAGCGCTCGACCAGCATCGCCTTCCCTTCCGGCGTGGTCGGGTCCCCCATGCGCTTGTGGAACATGATTCTGCCTGCCTCCCAGTAGGGCGGAATCGATTCCAGCAAAGTGAGCAGGTTCGACGGCCCGACATAGTCCACCGCGGCCGCGTACAGGTCCGGCGTGAAAGTGACGCCGGCCAAGGTGGCGTATCCACCGTAGGAGGCGCCCATGATACCGACGCGCTTGGGATCGGCGATGCCTCGGGCGATCAGGTACTTCACGCCCCAGGTAATGTCATCCTGCATCTTGCGGCCCCACTCCAGGTTGCCGGCGTCGAGGAACTTCTTGCCGTACCCGGTGGAGGCGCGGAAGTTCGGCTGCAATACGGCGTAACCGCGGTTTGCCCAGAACTGTGCCCAGGTGTTGTATCCCCACCCGTCGCGTCCCCAGGGTCCGCCGTGCGGAGTGATCATCGTCGGCAGGTTCTTCGCTTCCGCTCCCTTGGGCAACGTCAGGTAGGCGGGGATTTCCAGGCCGTCGGACGACGGGTAGCGTACGACCTTCATGCTGGCCAACGCTGCGCGCGGCAGCTTCTCCCGGACCGTGTATTGCTTCGTGAGTTTCTTGGTGCGGCGATCGAACAGGTAAGTGACGCCCGGTTCGGTGTCGCTGTACGTGGTCACCAGCATGACCTGCTCGTCGAGCGTCCTGGATCCGGCGGCGAGTTCCATGTGCGGGAACTTCGTCTTCAGCCAGTTGTAATCGGCCTCCAGCGCCTTGTCCTTGAAGTAGCGGCGCTGCCACTGGTCGTCGGAATAGACGGTCGCAACCAGTTCGTCGGTCACCTCGGAGAATACAACCCCGCCTAAGTCCACCTTCTTCAGCGGGTCGCTTTCCACGATCCGGGTATCGCCTGTCGCCGGATCCAGCAGCGCCAGCGCAACCAGGTCCATCCCTGGGCCCTTGTTCGTTTCCATGTACGCCAGCTTGCCGTCCTTCTGGAACCGGATAGGGGCGCAGGCTTCGAAGACGGTGCAGGAATAGATCTTGCTGAACTTGTCTGCATCCACGCGCAGAATTTCCGTGTCACCGTTCTCGGGCGAGCGGGTGGCCAGGCGCAATTCACCTTTCAGATCGAATACCCAACCCGTGAGCCGGTCGGTGTTCTTGCGTACCAGGGTCTTTTCGCCCGTCGATATTTTCAGCCTGTAAAGGTCGTGCCATGCCTTATCGCGGTCGTTCAGTCCGATGTAGACCGTGTCGGGATCGATCTTCGGAAGTTCATAGATGGCGACCCGAACTCCCTTCAGGCCTGTCAGGTCGCGCGAGGGCGGCGCCTCCGCCCCTTCGGCCGGCCTGGCCGCCGGATCGACCGCATAAATGTTGTAGTTCTCGTCACCGTCCTTGTCCTTCACGAACAGGACGTATTTGCTATCGAGGGACCAGAAATAGCCCGCTATCGGGCGCTTGATTTCGGTCGTCAGCAGCCGCGCCGCGCTGAACGGCTCGTCCACTCCCTTGACATAAATGTTGCGCGTGTCTTTCCACGGCTTGAGGAACGAGATGTACTTGCCGTTGGGCGAAATCTGCGCCCCGGCAATCTCGGGGTTGCCGAAGAAAAGTTCGCGGTCAATCAGAGCCGGCTGTCCCGCCGGAGTTTTCGTAGCCGCGGTTGCCGGAGCTTTCGATCGAGCGTTTGCTGGCGCCTTCGTCTCCTGCGCTCCGAGCACTGAAACCGCCAAAACGAGGCACATTAGGGCATGGATTAGTCTTTTCATCAGTCATTACCTCAGTCCGGAATTTCCTTCTTTGAATGGGAAAACGGCAATAATTGTACGCTCGC
>DAISJI010000199.1:0-1399 GCA_036821585.1 Terriglobales bacterium | reverse complement strand
CCCGCCAGCACTACCGTCATCAGGACCACG
Organism: Terriglobales bacterium; assembly: GCA_036821585.1. Classification (GTDB taxonomy): domain Bacteria; phylum Acidobacteriota; class Terriglobia; order Terriglobales; family Acidobacteriaceae; genus DAISJI01. The sequence goes on along the minus strand of DAISJI010000199.1, from coordinate 1,369 downwards.
GCGCGGGTCACCATCACGTGAGTCATGGCTGCTCCTACACGATATCGAAGCGCTCGGTATGAATCTGCTCCGCTGGAATTCCCATCGGGGGCAGGATCTTCTCCATGGCATCCATCATCGGCAACGGCCCACACACGAAGTACTGATAGCGCCGGTACTGCTTCGGAAGATGACGGCGCAACAGACCGGCATCGATGAGGCCCGTCTCACCTTGCCATCCTTCGCAGCCTTGTTCAAGCACATAGACGATCTTCAGGTTCATGCGGGCGGCCAGCCGGTCGAACTCCTCGTGGAAGGTCAGTTCCTCGAAATCGCGGCTGCCATAGAACAGGTACACCGGCCGCACGTCTTCGCGGTCAGCCAAAGTCAGGCACATGGAATAGAGCGGCGTAATACCGACGCCGCCCCCGAGAAAAACAAATCCCGGCCCCTGTTCGCGATCGGGCGTAAACACTCCGTAGGGTCCGTCGAGCCAGAGATTTGTACCGGGCGCGATTTCCGGAACCACCTTGCTGGACCAGTCGCCCAGCGCCTTGATCGTGAACGCAACTTCGCCGCCCGGCTGGATCTCGGCGGACGAAGAGAACGAGACCGGATGTTCTTCGCGATGAAAGGGAGTGTTGCCCATATTGAGCCATGCGAACTGACCCGGCTCGAAGTTGAGCCCGGCGTGCCGCACCGGGCGCAACACCAGCGTATGCGAATGACCATGCTCCGCCACATTGCGCACCACCTGCCAGGGCCGCCGCCAGCTTTTGAGCGGCATCAGGACGCGGTGATAAACGGTGATGGCCAGCACTCCGGCGCCATACGCGATCCAAAGTGCTTTCATCGCCGGCGTGCCGGTAAATCCGGCCACGGTGAAGATGTGGATGAGCGCGAGTAAGAGGACCGTCGGGGCGAGCAACTGGTGCGAGAATTGCCACCACTCGTAGCTGATGCGCAGCAGCCTGCGGCCCGCCGACAAGACAATCAGCACAATCAGCAGGTAGAACGAAATCACTCCCGACCGCCACATCCACGGCGTAGCGCTGTCCATCGGGTTCAGCATCTGGGCTGGATATCCGCGAACCAGAAGAAGCAGCGGATGGGCGCAGAGGAATAGCAGCGATGCGTATCCGATCTGCTTGTGGAACTGCTGCAGCGCGTCCTGCCCGAAAGCGCCGGCGACAACTTTGAGTCGCGCTACCAGCGCGAACTCGAAGGCAACGATCGCCAAGCCGACAAATCCGCAGGCGACCGCCAACTCCAGCACGAACCCCCTGCTCCCACCGGCCGCACGAAATACCACGGCGACCAGCAGCGGCAATAACACCAGGAAACGGTAGAACGAAAACCAGATCGAGCCTTGGATGTTCGTCCTCATGGG
>DAISJI010000198.1:2448-4804 GCA_036821585.1 Terriglobales bacterium | reverse complement strand
TGATCTCGCCCTCCTGCGTGGCGTAAGGGATGATGCACTGCTCGGTGCGGCGGAAGTCGTAGTTGAACAGGTCCTGGAACCACATGCCGGCGATGAAGAGCACGTTCCAGCGGTCCTTGCGGCGCTTCTCGATATCCTCGAGGGTGCGATCGCCGCTGACTTTGCCGTAGGCGCCGGTCTTGGCCTTGTTGGTCACGCCGAAAGTCTTGTCCATCTTCTTGAGGAAGTCGAAGACGGTGAAGTGGGTCGGCGTCTTGAAGGGCTTGTAATTGCGCATGAGGGCCAGCACCATGCCCATCGACGACCAGAACTTGCCGCGGGCAGCGTCGGTGACGCGCGCGACGTCCTTTGCCCATTGATCGGCGTAAATGAACGCGGTCATGGGGACCGCTTCCTTGGTTTCCTTGTCGACCATCACGCCCATGCCCACGCCGCAGTTCGGATGGCAGCCGCAGGAGAGCTGTCCCCAATCGGCGGCGGGACCGTGGACGAGGTCGGACCAATCGCTGAAGGTGGACATGAACGAGAGCGGGAACCAGTCGCGGGTGGGCTCACCGAGTCCGGTCTGGCTCTTCACGTCATGCGCCAGGTGCGACAGGGTGTAGCGCTGCGCGGTGCGGCGTTCGTCGGTAACGGCTTCGTCGCGACCGGTGAACGAAACCGGCTGGAAGGAAACGAACGGAATGACCTTGGGATTGTCGAGGGCGAACTGGATGATGCGTCCGACCTGCTCGTTGTTGATGCCGTTGATGATGGTGACGACAGGAACGATGTCAACGCCGGATTCGTAGAGGTTCTCGATGGCGCGCAGCTTGACGTCGAACAGGTTGCCGACCTTGCGGTGGGCGTTGGCGGCGTTGCCGATGCCGTCGAACTGGAGATAGGCGTAGCGCAAACCGGCTTCCGCAGCCTGTTTGCAGAAGTCCTTGGACTTGGCGAACTCGATGCCGTTGGTCGCGGCTTGCACCGAGGTGTAGCCGACCTTGCGGGCATAACGCACCGCGTCGAGGAAGTAGGGCGAAATGGTGGGCTCGCCGCCGGAGAACTGGACCGACATCTGCCGCTTGGGCTTGATGGAGACGGCGTTGTCGAGCATCTGCTGGATGTCCGCCCAACTGAGCTCGTGCACGAAGCCGACCTGGTTGGCGTCCATGAAGCAGGGATCGCACATCATGTTGCAGCGGTTGGTCAGGTCAACGGTGAGGACCGCACCGCGTCCGAACTTCACGGTCGAGGTGCCGTGATTGTGAAGCTTCTCGTCGTTGTGGGCGCGGATGTCGCGGCCCGGGAAAACGTCTTCGATGTGCTTCATCATGACCGGATCGATGGACATGACGTCTTCAAAGTGGCCGTGCTTGGGGCAGTCCTTGACCATCAGGATCTTGCCGTCGCGCTCGATGATGGTGGCCTTGATCTCGCCGACCTTCTCGTTGAGCAGGACTTCGTGCGGGAGCTTGCCGTCGAGGATCTGCTGGCGAATTTCAGGGACGCACTTCGGGCAGAGCGAGTCGGTAGCGCGCGGCCAGCCCAAAGGCGGCTTGGACTTCTCGTAGGATTTCAGAAGAGGCTTGTCCGTCCACTTGGGCGTTAACGTCTTGCCCGGCTTTTTGACCTGGTTGAACTTGTCGAACATGAACCAACCAGCCTTGGCGGCATAAACCAGTCCCTGCTCTACGTACTTAATCGGCTTAGGCATTCATCCACCCCATTCAAAATGAAAGAGCACTGACCGCGGTTGGACGACGCGTACACCCCAGCGCACGCGTGTCGATGGTGCCCCACACTGTGTATCGTAACTGGACAAGTGGAGTAGAAGAGTAAGAAATCATGAAAAGGAAGCATTTACGGGCTCAGCGGCGGCATTGTGCATTAAACGGTAAAGGAATAGGCGAGTCTAAATGCTTGAAACGGAAGGAGTATTGACGAAATTGGTGCGGGCGGAGCGAGTAACGAGAAAAGACGTAAATCGCCGCGTGGCCGACGAGGCGCCTCGGTTACATCTGTTGTCGGAAAGGATACGCGAGATTGCCGGGACAGAGGACTGGCAGGATAATACGTGGGCCTGGCAATTGCCCCGTCACGCGCAAGAACGGCGCGCGCCGGGGGTCCGCTAAAAATTGAGCGTGGACTCACATGAGCGAAACTCATCCGCCGCAGCCTCCTTATTCCTCGCCGACGACCGGCGAACGAGTGAACCGCAAGATCGAAGAAGCGGCGCACACACTGGAGCAGGAAACCGAGAAGTTCGTCCGCTACATCAACGACGAGGTGGTGCCGGAAGTGCGCAAACACTCGAGCCGCGGACTGCGAACCGCATCGGAGAAACTGCGGGAGTTCGCGGACTTTCTCGACCGGA
>DAISJI010000198.1:0-2348 GCA_036821585.1 Terriglobales bacterium | reverse complement strand
ACGCCGCCTCCACCGCCGATTCAGCAGCAACCGCAGGTATCGCAAGTTCCTCCGCCGCCTGAGATCCAATTCCCCAAGAATGCGAAGCCACTGTGGGTGCAGCTCGGCAAGGCGAGCTGGTACGGCGCGCCCTATCACAATCGCAAGGCGGCCAATGGCGAGGTCTACGACATGAACGCGATGACGGCGGCGCACCTGACCCTGCCGCTGAATTCGATCGTGCGCGTGACCAACGAAAAGACGGGGCAGTCGGTGGTCGTGCGGATCACCGACCGGGGGCCGTTCGTCGAAGACAGGGTCATTGATTTGTCCATGGCAGCGGCGAAGGCGGTGGACGTGTGGCGCCGAGGCACCGCGCTGGTGAAGCTGGAAGTGCTGCAAACGCCGGCGTCGATTCGCAACGGTGGGCGCTGGGCGGTGCAGTTGGGCGGATTCAAGGAAGAAGATCAGGCGCGTCGGGTGCAGGACAAGCTGGCGCGGCGCTACTCGACGGCGAAGGTGCTGGCATTCCCGAGTCCGGTGGGCGACTGGTGGGTGCGCGTGCGGGTGCCGCAGGACGATAAATACGTCGCGCGCGACGTGGCGAAGAATAGTCCCGCCCCGCCGGAGCTGACGTTCCTGGTCCGGTTGGACTAGTTTCAGTTTCGAGTTTCAGTTTCGAGTTGCGGCGGGTACGATTGCTTGAAACTGAAACTCGAAACTGAAGCTTATGAGCGACTGCCTCTTCTGCAACATGATCTCCGGCAAGATTCCCTGCAAAAAAGTGTACGAGGACGACAAGGTGTTCGTGATTGAGGACATTCATCCGCACGCGCCAACCCACGTGCTCGTCCTGCCCAAGAAGCACATCCGCGGATTAAAAGAAGCGCAGGCGGAAGATGCCGAGGTGATCGGGCATTCGCACCTGGTGGCGGCGCAAATTGCGCGCGAACGCGGCATCGAGGATGGATACCGCACGGTGTACAACGTGGGAGCGCGGTCGGGGCAGTCGGTGTTTCATCTGCACCTGCACTTGATCGGCGGGCGGGACATGAAGTGGCCGCCGGGATGAACATTTGGTGATTTAGTGATTGGTGATTTGGTGATTGAGGGGTAGTCGGCACGCGCCGGGCTGATGCCCGGCGCTTCCGTTTACTCCACGTCGTCGAACTCTTCCGGGGCGCCATGGCGGCGGAGGAGGTTGGGCAGGTTCTGCGAGAAGGCGGAGCGCGGGATGACCATGTCGCAACCGGCTTCCATCGCCTTGAGCTTCAGGTCGCCCTGCACGTGCGAGACGAAACCGATGATGGTGGTTCCCTTTTTCAGCTCTTTCTTGAGCTTGGGGATCGTTTGTAGCGGCTTGGCAGCATGGTTATTGAGGTCGAAGATAATCAGCGATGGCTTCTCGTTGCCGTTGCCGTTAGCGCGCTCGAGGATGTCCTTCTCGGTCTTGACGAACTCCACCTTCACATTCAGCTTGCGGCCGGTCTCCTGGATTTTGGCCAGGAAGAACAGGTCCTCGATGAAGCAGAAGATACGCGGCTCGCCGTGCTGATGATTCGCCGGCAGCGGCTCCGGTTCCATGGGCTGGTAGGCGGATGGTAGTCCGCCGCGGCGGTTCTGCGACTGTCCGCCCTGCGCGTTGCGATAGTTGTGGTCCATCGGCGAGGTAAAGATGCCGCCGGGATTGTTGCGCTGGGCGTGGGTCTGGTTGCGTTCCTGTCCCTTATTCTGTCCGGGACGCCCGGTGGCGGGCCCGCGACGTCCGCGACGGCGGCGGTGCTTTCCTCCCCCGCCGGAGGAGTTCTTCGGTCCAAAATTCATGGTGCTCTCTGCGTCCCGGGAGTGACCCACCGGCGAGATAAAAAAACAACTCACGCCGAGGGTATTGGTTCCGGGGCGAATTCCTGTCTATTGAATTGAAGATTCGGCTTCGAGCTCATGAAGCGGCTGAGAAACGCAGCCGCCTGGCTACTCCGCTCGATGCCCCACTCTTTTTCACATTCGCCCGAAATAGCTGGATTCCGGGTTGGATGGACTTGATCTAAAGTCTCTGTCCGCCTTGCGCTCGGAACTGAATCTGCGGGCGGACGAAACAACACGGGGAAAGTGCCGTCTCTAGCACCCCATCACGCACAATATCGGCGCGCTCTGGGGACCCGCGTCGGAGGCTAAAACGGATACTACTCGGGCTGCCTGTGAAAACGCAAGCCCCGGGTCGCTATCCCCACCCATTGGGCCACCCAATCTGACGGCTTTGGATGCGTCCGAGTTACGGGCGGCCTCAAAAATATCGTGTGCGGCAAACCGGGGAACAGGAGATCCTTTCCCGAATGAAAAATGGTGGGCGCAGTAGGATTTGAACCTAC
>DAISJI010000197.1:0-4827 GCA_036821585.1 Terriglobales bacterium | reverse complement strand
AGTGCCGGGGTGATCCGATGAGCATGAAAGAGATTGGCGCGTGGGCGCTGAACGTCTGCAACGCGCGCGGGGTACAGTTCGCCGACCTGCGCATCGTGGATGAGCGGCAGCGGGGACTGGCGACGAAGAATGGGAAGGTCGCGCACGCGGCGGACAGCAACTCGATGGGCATCGGTATCCGTGTGCTGGCCAACGGCGCGTGGGGATTCGCCGCGACCGAGGACCTGACGCGCGCAGGCGTGGAAACCACGGCGCAGCAGGCGGTGGAGATCGCGCGGGCGTCGGCGCAAGTGAAGGAACACGATGTGACGCTGGCGCCGGAGAAGCCGCACGTGGACGACTGGGCAAGCGCGTACAAAATCGATCCGTTCAGCATTTCGGTGGAGGAGAACCTGGACCTGCTGATGAAGGTGGACGCCGAACTGCTCAAGGTGCAGGGAATCACGCTGGCGGAAACGAATATGAATTTCCGCCGTTACGAGCAGTGGTACTACTCGAACGAAGGCGCCGACATCCACCAGGTGAAAGTGACGACCGGCGCGGGTTATGCGTGCCTCTCGTTCGCGGGCACGGAAATCCAGAAGCGGTCGTATCCGAATTCGTTCGGCGGACAATACCAGGACAAGGGCTACGAGCTGGTGCACGAGCTGAAGCTGGTGGATAACGCGCAACGGATCGCCGAGGAGTGTGTCGCGCTGCACAAGGCCGACCAGTGTCCGGAGGGGAAGTTCACCATCATTTTGGACTCGTCGCAACTGGGGCTGCAGATCCACGAGTCGGTGGGACACCCGATCGAGCTGGACCGCGTGCTGGGCATGGAAGCGAACTTTGCGGGAACGTCGTTCCTCACGCTCGAAAAGCTGGGCAAGCTGCGCTACGGAAGCGACCTGGTGAACGTGGTCGCCGACGCGACCGAAAAGCACGGGCCGGGGCTGGGGACATTCAAGTACGACGACGAGGGTGTGGAAGCGCAGTGCACGCCGATCATCACGAACGGGCTGTTCACCGGATACCTCAGTTCGCGCGAAACGGCTGCGCTGGTTGGATTGAATCGAAGCGGTGGCACCGTCCGCGCCGAGGGTTGGAACCGGCTGCCCATGATCCGCATGACGAATATCAGCATCCTGCCGGGCGAAAAGCCGCTCACGCTGGAACAGCTCATCGCCGACACGGAGCACGGAATCTTCTTTCAGACGAACCGGTCGTGGTCGATCGACGACAAGCGCTACAACTTCCAGTTCGGCACCGAGATGGGGCGAGAGATCAAGGGTGGAAAGCTGGTCCGGATGCTGAAGAACCCGTCGTATTCGGGCATCACGACCGAATTCTGGAATTCGATGGACGCGATTTGTTCGCGCGATCAGTGGACGCTTTGGGGCACGCCCAACTGCGGTAAGGGCCAGCCTCAACAGGTCATGGGAACCGGGCATGGAGCCAGTCCAGCGCGTTTTCGCAACGTCACCGTTGGCACTGCGTATAAGGGGGCGTAGCGCGAATGCTCACGAAAGACAAAGTTCAAGACACGTTCGACCGCATTAAGAAGTACGCCACCGCGGATGAAGTCGAATTGCTGGTCGCCGGCGGGAAGAGCGCGCTGACGCGGTTCGCCAACAACACCATTCACCAGAACGTCGCGGAAGAGAATTACCAGCTATCGATCCGCACGGTATTCGGCGGAAGGGCCGGGCGCGCGACGACCAACAAATTTGACGACGAAGGCATCCGGCGCTGCGTGAAGGCGAGCGAAGACGTGGCGCAGGTGCAGCATCCGGACGCAGACCTGCTGCCGCTGGCGGGACCGGAAGCGTTTGGCGCCGGACCGCAAGCCGGGCGCGCGTTCCTGGAGACGTCGAGCCTGGGGCCGGCCGAGCGGGCGGCGGGGGTGGCGAAGATTGTCGAAGTGGCGAAGCGGCAGGGCCTGACGGCGGCGGGGATTTACTCGACATCCGAGTCGGTCGAGGCGGTGGTGAATTCGCGCGGGCTGGTGGCGTTTCATACGCAGACGGCGGCGGAAATATCGGTGACGATGCTGGCGCAGGATTCGTCGGGCTGGCAGAAATTCAATTCGCCGGACGCGCGCAACCTCGATCCAGTCGCGCTGGCGGAGACGGCGGCGAAGAAGGCGCGCGATTCAGCGGCGCCGAAAGAGTTGGCGGCGGGAAAGTACACGGTAATTCTGGAGCCCGCGGCGGTGCTGGACATGGTGGGCTTCATGTTCTGGGACTGGGGCGGGCAGGCGATCCTGGACGAGCGGTCGTTCCTGAACAACCGCATCGGGACGCAGTTATTCGGCGAGAACATCAGCATCACCGACGATGTCTATCACCCTTTGCAGTCGGGCGCGCCGTTTGACGGCGAAGGAGTGCGGCGGCAGAGGGTGCCGCTGGTCGAAAAGGGCGTGCCGCGGCGCCTGGTGTACGCGCGTGCGACGGCGGAGAAGATGAAGAAGAGCGAGCACGCGGCAAAGGTCGGGCCGGTGGAGGCGACGGGCCATGGCTTTCCGGTGCCGAACGAGATCGGCGAGATGCCGATGAACATTGTGTTCGTGGGCGGCTCGAAATCGGTGGCCGACATGATTGCCGGCACCGAGCGTGGGGTCCTGGTGACGCGGCTCTGGTACATACGCGAGGTCGACCCGTACGAAAAGATCCTGACCGGAATGACGCGGGACGGCACGTTCTACGTTGAAAACGGGAAGGTGCAGAACGGCATCCTTAACTTCCGCTTCAACGAGAGCCTGGTACACATGCTGGCGAACGTGGAGGAGATGGGGCAGCCGGTGCGGGCGAGCGGGGAGGAGTCGTTCGACATGGTGGTCCCGCCGATGAAGGTGCGGGAGTTTAACTTCACGGAAGTGACGAAATTCTAGATTGGGCGGGCGTTTTGCGGGTCGCAGTGGCGCTTGGCGACGAGAAAGATGCGGTAACCACTTCGGTCACAACGGGTTTTGTCACTTTGGTAACTTTGCGATATTGAATAAGCCATGTAATCTCTAGGCCTTGCGTATGAAAGTAGAGACACAATCCGAATTACGGGGCGCTGTCAGATTCCCCGTCAAACTCCCTATCTCGGTAACGGTGGCGGGAGAACAGCACGAGACCGAGACATTTGATATGTCGGCCGGAGGCATGCTGTTCCACCTCGTATCGGACATGGAAATTGGTTCTAATATCGAATTCCAGATTGCCATGCCGGCGGCGATGATGGGTGCCGCAACCGACGTGCTGGTAACGGGTTCGGCGCGAGTGGTACGCTGTGACACCGAAGGTGAACGGCGTGCTGTCGCGGCGGTGATCGACGAGTATAAGTTCGAGCGCCGTCAGTAGAGACCGTTCAGTATCCGGGGGAGAGAGTTCGATGGCCGAATCGGCCAAGGCAGCGCCGTCGCCGAAGAAGGAGACGGACGCCCGCCCACAGCCTATCCGACTCATCCTGGCCGATTCCCAAGCGATATTCCGTGTAGGCGTCCGTAAAGTGGTAGCAGTTGAGGACGACCTGCGCGTGGTCGCGCAGGCGGAAACGCTTGGCCAGACGCTTTCCGCTGTGTCGAAGTTTCCCGCCGACGTCCTGCTGTTCGAATCGCGCATTTCCCCCAATCCTTCCGAAGCGGTTTCCGAAATCCTGAAACGCTCTCCGGAATTGAAGGTAGTGGTCGTCACCGGCGACCTGGACGCGGAAGCAACCGTCGAGTACCTGGGCCGCGGAGTAAAGGGAATCGTGAACCGGGCGATCACGCCGGACCTGCTGATCCGCTGCGTGCGCAGAGTCGCGGAAGGCGAAATCTGGCTCGAGAACCGTGGCGTCAATTGGGTGATTGAGGCGTACAAGTCGCAGGCCTCGATGATGACCTCGCCGCGTCCGAAAAACCGCCTGACCGATAAGGAACTGCTGATCGTCTCCTGCGTGACGCAGGGCATGCGCAACAAGGAGATCGCGCAGGAAGTCGGAACCACCGAGCAGGTGATCAAGAATTACCTGCGCAAGGTGTACGACAAGCTGGGCGTCTCCGACCGGCTGGAGTTGGCCCTCTATTGCATCCATCATCGCCTGCTGGAAAAGCGCGGACCCACCGAAAACGAGACCGGTGCCACGACCGCCGACACCGCCCAATAGTCCTTCCGTCTGTTAGAATCCGCTGCTGCGAAGCATAAGCAGGTCGAAGTGCGCTGACCGGAGGAGAAGAAACGTGAAAGGCGATCCTAAAATCATCGAGATGCTCCAGGAAGTTCTGAAGGCGGAATTGACGGCCATCAACCAGTATTTCCTGCACGCCGAAATGTGCGAGAACTGGGGATACCAGGTGCTGGCGAAGCATACGCGCAAAGAATCGATCGAGGAAATGCGGCACGCCGAATCGCTGATGGAGCGCACTCTCTACCTGGACGGCACGCCGACCATGACCGAGCTGTTCAAGATCAATATCGGGCAAAACGTGGAGCAGCAATTCAAGAACGACCTCGAGGTCGAGTACGCGGCCGTCAAGCGCCTGAACGAGTTCGTGCGGAAGGCGAACGATCTGCACGATGCCGGAACGCGTGAACTGTTCGAGCACATCCTGGTGGACGAGGAAGAGCACATCGATTACCTGGAAGCGCAACTGCACGCGATCAAGGAGATGGGGATCGCGAATTACCTGGCGCAGCAACTCAAGGAAGAAGAATAGGCGCAAGGCGTAAGACTTAAGGCGTAAGGAAAGGCAAGTCGGGGCGGTGCGGGAGTTCCCACCGCCCTGAATGTGTCTGCGGCTGCTAAAATAGAGCTACCCGCCTTGATTTCCCAAGCGGAGAGATGGCCGAGTGGCTGAAGGCGCACGCTTGGAAAGCGTGT
>DAISJI010000196.1:0-4855 GCA_036821585.1 Terriglobales bacterium | reverse complement strand
AAATAAACCACCATGCCCGCGCCACACGTATTCACCGCGGAGCACGGTATGCCGCGCGGATTGAACATGATGGTCGAAACGGTCGCCGGCGTATAGCCCAAGTTAGTCGCGATCAGCGCCGGCAGGCCCGTAGGCGCGCTATAGGCCATAATGGTGGAACCCATCTGGACCTGCGGCTCGGTTGCCTGAATAACGCCGTCGTCGTTCACATCGACGTACATGAAGCCGCCGCTGGCCACGTTGGAGTACTTCACCTTGCGCAGCATGTTGTCCTTGATGGCCAACATGCGCGACTGCTGCATGAGTCCCGAGGCGCTGTTGACGGCGCCGCGCATGCGGACGTCGGCAATGGTGGTCATCAGTTTCGGCATCGCCATCGCCGCTATCACCATCATGATCCCGACGACAATCATCAACTCCAGCAGCGAGAAGCCGCTTGCGGATCGGTGACGCAATTGCTTCATTCGATGTTCCTCTGTCAGCACGCCACTACCGCGCGCTGTGCTTTCCGCGCCGAGATCGCGCTCATTTCCGGTTCCCTTGCCGCACACGGCACAAACGGGGGTGTCTATCCTCGGAGATAGCGCGAATACTACATCGGAAAGCATCCCGAGTTCCACCTCAATCAACACCACGCAAGTTACTGAGGAGATAGCACTTCACCACGGACGGGCCGTCGACAAGCCACCTTGGACGGAGAATTTATGTAACATTTCGTTACATTTTAGGAAGGCGCCTGGCGGCTACTGGCTGAGCGGAGTCTCCGAATGCGCGACCATCACCCAGCCCTTCTGGTACTGCTGCCACACGCTGAGCGTGCTGGTGCGGCCTGCGGGAGTCCCATCGCGCTGCACGTTGCAGGTGATCATGACGTCCTCACCGTTCAGATGAGAAACGCACTCGCTCAACGACACGGACGTGAGCTGGTAGGCATGAACTTGTTGCAGAAAAGCGGCGCGGTCCATGGGGCCGCTGGGCCCGCTGCCGACAAAGGTCGAGCTGAGGTGGAGTTCTAAGCTACGGAAGTCCTTCTTCTGGATGTCGTCCCAGAAAAGCTGTTCGAGCTTCTCCCCACCGGTCACACCGGACCATCCGGAGGCTGGCTTGTTCCAGACGGTGCACGACAACATGACCCCTGCGACCACCATTACGACCGTAGCCTGCTTCCACATGGCGTGAGATTGTAGCAGCCCGCGCTCAGGAATTAAGAATGAAGAATTAAGAATGAAGAATGGGGAGCCTCACGTTTTTCATTCTTCATTCTTAATTCTTCATTCTTAATTTGTTCTCAGTCGTTACATCCGCCGCCGATCTTGATGGCCGGCGCCGCGCCCTTGGTGGCGTGCAGCGGTTTCTCCAGCGGGACCGAGAACTTCTTTTCGATCTTGTGGCGGAATTCCGGGCCCGCGTTATAGGCGCAGAAGGGATAGATCTTGCCGTTCGGTGCGGCGTAGTGGATCACGCAACGCTTCACCCGCTCGACGTCGTAGTTGTAGCTGTCCATGAAATGCATGCCCGCCACGAGCAGGGTGCGGAAGGTGAATTTTCCGTCATGGCCGTTGCGGCCGTACTTCTTGTCGGTCATGCCCTGGAGCGTTTGCAGAAATTTCGGGAACGTCAAGCCGCTCGGCGCCTGATCGGCGCGGTAGTAACGGCGGAGCGAGTCCAGCGCCTTCAGCTTGCTCAGGAACTTGATCCTCGATTTGCTCAGCTTGCGCGCCAACTCGTCGAGGTCCTGCATCATGCCGCCGACATCGATGAAGCGGGTGACCGGCACCGCCTCCCCGGTATGCTCGTTCACGAACAGGTACGTGCCCAGCGCGCAGTTTGTATGGCAGGTGAGGGTGGGGACCTCTTCGCCACGAATGGCGCTGATCAGCCTGGAAAACGGCGCGACAAACGAGAGCGGGAAGTAGTCGCGGTGCACTTCGGTTATTCCGGTCTGGTCGGAAACCGAGTGCGCAAGATCGGCCAGCGTAAAGCGCTTTTCCTCCAGTTCCTTGCGGTTGATACGGCCGGTGAAGGCGACCGGCTGGAAGCTGATCGACGTTACCGTATCGATGTTCTTGAGCGCGACGCGGACGATGTCGCCGATCTGGTGGTCGTTGACCCCCTTCACGATGGTGGGCACCAGGCAGATCTTGATGCCGGCCTTGCGGCAGTTTTCGATTGCCCTCAGCTTGGTTTCCAGCAGCGCCTGCCCGCGGATCTTGAGATAGATGTCGTCGGTCACGCCGTCAAACTGCAGGTAGATGTTCTGCAAGCCGTTCTCGGCGGCTTTCATCGCGAAATCGAGGTCCGACATCAGAATGCCGTTGGTCGCGGCCTGCACGTGCGTGAAGCCCATATCGCGCGCCATGGCGCAGATTTCGAAAAAGTTCGGGTGCACCGTCGGCTCGCCGCCGGAAAACTGTACGACCCGTCCGGCGACCGGCTTTTCGTCGCGCAGGGTCTGGAGCATCTTGCGGATGGTGGCCACGTCGGGCTCATAGAGGTAGCCGGCCGTATTGGCATTGGCGAAACATACCGGGCAGGTCAGGTTGCAGCGGTTGGTCAGATCAATGTTGGCCAGCACCGTGTGCGAGTGGTGGATCGAGCACAGGCCGCAATCGGTGGGACAATTCTGCGCGTTTACGATCGCCGGGTTGGCGACTCCGCGGTTGTCGCCGAACTGCCATTGCTCCATCTTCAGATAAAGCTGGACGTCGGAAGAGATGATGTCGCGGAAATAGCCGTGCTCCGAACACGTCTTCTCCATGATCACCTTGCCCTTCTCTTCGAAAATCAGTGCGGAGATGACCTTGACGCACTCCGGGCACAGAGACTGCGTGCTCTTGGGCAGGCCCTTCGGCAGTTCATGAATCAGCGCGCCGGTGCGCGTGATTTCCGGCTGCATGATTTTGAAGTCCGGCCGCTTGGCGGCGGGGAATTCAGGGGCGGCTGCGGATTGCGCGCGCACGGGCGGCTCGGGAGAAAAAGTCTGTGTGCTCAAAGCACGTCCTCCAGCTTCAGGTAGTCTCCGGCGCGAGCGGGACACGGGTTCCGCACAGTTCCGGTGATTGGCTCATTCTCCGCCACGGACGGGCGTTTTCCAAAAGCGGCCTCAATGCGCGCCCAAGCCGTTCGCTGCGCCATGGCGCCGTTCACCCGGCGCTTTTCGCAGCAACGGCGCGTTTGTCACCGTTTGATGTGACCTGGGTCACATTCGTTGGGTGCCCCACACATCGCGCCTCAATGCATTCCGCAACAAATGTGCGCTCCGGCGCGATGTGTGGGTAAGGCTCTTGTATACTTCGTGTCTCGCCATGCGTCCCCAGAAACTGCTGCTCCTGCTCGTTGTTCTCGCGCTGACTATTTCCGCCGCCGCGCAAACCACCACCGCGCCGGTTTCTCCCAAGATGTATTCCGGCATGCGCTGGCGGATGATCGGGCCCTTTCGTGGAGGCCGCGCGCTGACCGCCGCCGGGATCGCGGGCGATCGCGACACCTATTACTTCGGCTCCGTCGGCGGTGGCGTGTGGAAGACCGTCAACGCCGGACAGACGTGGACGCCGATTTTCGACGGGCAGTCGATCGCCTCGATCGGGTCGCTGGCCGTGGCGCCGTCGGACCCCAATGTGATCTATGTGGGCACGGGCGAAGCGTCGATCCGCTCCGATATTTCGTTTGGCAACGGCGTGTACAAGTCCACCGACGCGGGAAAAACCTGGCAGCATCTCGGACTGGAAGACACACGCCACATCGGACGCGTGCTCGTCGATCCCAAGAATCCCAATATCGTTTTCGTCGCCGCGCTCGGACATGCCTATGGTCCGAATGAAACGCGCGGCGTCTTTCGCTCGACCGACGGCGGGCGCACGTGGACCAAGGTCCTCTACAAGGACGCCAACACCGGCGCGATTGACCTCGCCTTCGATCCCGATAATTCACGCATCGTGTACGCGACGCTGTGGAACGCGCACCGTCCGCCGTGGAGCACCTATGCGCCGGTCCAGGGACCGGGCGGCGGTCTCTACAAGTCCACCGACGGCGGCAGCACCTGGACGCAGATCTCCGGCAACGGCCTGCCCACTGCCGATTGGGGACGCGCCGGTATCGCGACCATCAAGAATGTCGTGTACCTGTTGCTCGACACGCTGAACGGCCAGGGCGGCGGTCTCTATCGTTCCGACGACCGCGGTGCCACCTGGAAGCAAGTCAGCACGGACCGGCGGCTCTTTAACCGGCAGTGGTACTTCGGTGAAATAACGACAGACCCAACTAATCCCGACATCGTCTATGTGCCCGCGGTTTCGATTTACAAATCTGCGGATGGCGGTAAGACGTTCACCGTGCTCAAGGGCGCACCGGGCGGCGACGATTACCACTTTCTGTGGATCGACCCCACCGACGGCCGGCGCATGATCGTCGCCAGCGACCAGGGCACGGTCATCAGCGTGGACGGCGGCAACTCGTGGAGTTCCTGGTACAACCAACCGACGGCGCAGATGTACCACGTCAGTACCGACAACCAGTTCCCTACCTATTACGTGTACGGTGCGCAGCAGGACAGCGGGACGGTCGCCATCGCCAGCCGCAGCGACTACGGATCGATCACCGAACGCGACTGGTTCTCGGTTGGGGCCGGCGAATCCGGCTACATCGCTCCCGACCCGTCCGATCCGAACACGGTGTACGGCGGCAGCACTTACGGGCGCCTGTACCGCTTCGACCGTCGTACCGGCCAGTCGCAGGACATCTCGCCGACGGCGGTATCGAGCTTTGGGCAGGAAATCAACCAGCGCACGTTGCGCTTTACCTGGACGTCCCCGATCGTCTTCGTGCCGCAGAAACCGCACGCGATCCTGATGGGCGC
>DAISJI010000195.1:2008-4871 GCA_036821585.1 Terriglobales bacterium | reverse complement strand
AAGATCGGCAGCGACACCGGGTTGGTGTACATCTGCAATCCGAACAATCCTACGGCTTCGATCACGCCGCGCCGCGATATCGAGACTTTCCTGACCAAGGCGCCAAAAGGCACTTACGTCATGATCGACGAGGCCTACCACCACTTCGCCACCGACTCGCCGGATTACTCGTCGTTCATCGACCACCCGGTGGACGACCCGCGATTAATCGTGGCGCGCACTTTCTCCAAGGTTTACGCCATGGCCGGCATGCGCCTCGGGTATTCGGTGCAGGCGGAGGCGATCAGCAAGAAGATGCAGAATTGGTGGGTCGCCAATAACGGCAACAATGTTGCCCTAGCCGCCGGGCTGGCCTCAATCAATGATGACGCTGCCATGCACGCCGCGGCAGCCCGCATCGTCGCCGACCGCGCCGAGTTCACGAAGCAGGCGGCGGCCCGGAAGCTGAAGGTCATCCCCTCGCACGCCAACTTCGTCATGGTCGAGTCCGGGCGGCCGGTGCGCGACATGATCTCCCACTTTCGCAAGCAGAACGTCGCCATCGGGCGTCCGTTCCCGCCCATGGAGCAGCACGTCCGCATCTCGCTGGGTCTGCCGAATGAGATGGAAAGATTCTGGCAGGCATGGGACATGCTGCCGACGGTGGCGAAACAGTGAAGCAGTTGTCAGTTGCCAGTTGCCAGTCAGGCCTGAATGCGACCAACAGCACGGCCAACGAGAACCAGAATCGTCAACAGAAGCCGGCCAACGGGCAACTGACAACTAACAACCAGCAACTGTTTTTAAGATATTCACAGCCACAACTTATCGGACTTCGCTTTATACTGCGCTCGCAGCAAAGTCTTCAGTCGTCGGTCTTCGGTCGTCGGTAGAATTCGAATTCCCGACGCCTCTCCTGACGACTGACGACCGATGACTGACGAATTTTTTTTGAGGCGACCGATGTCGGTGAAGGCAGTCCGCGAACTCTCCCCCGAAACATCCTCCGACGATTTTGTTTCGTTGGAAGAAAAGGTTTACCGCACGATTGAATTGTTGAAGGCGGCGCGGGAAGCGAAGTCGGCTACCGAACGCGACGCGGCGCGCGTCCGCGAGCAGTTGGAACTTCGCGAAGAAGAAGTGGAGTCGTTGCGGAGCGAGATCACCGGTTTGCGCAGGGAGCGCGAGGACGTGAAGTCCCGCGTGGAAAAGATCCTGCGCCAGATTGACGATTTGACCGAGGAGAGCGGCGATTAGCCGCCCCGGTACTGCACCAAGGAGGCAGCGTTGAGCCAATCTTCCCCCACTGGCAGCAACGGCAACGCCGTTCGCGTAGAGATTTTCGACCAGGGCTATAACCTGCGCGGCTCCGATCCCGACTACATCGGCAAGCTCGCGGAATACGTGGACGGCAAGATGCGCGCCGTGGCCGAACAGACCGCGACCATCGACTCCATGCGCCTCGCCGTGCTGGCGGCCCTCAACATCGCCGACGAGTACCACATCCTGAAGCGCAAGTACGATGCGATCGCCAACGACTTGAACCGGCGCACCACCACGCTCGAAGGGGCGCTCGACGAAGTGCTGCAGGAGTCTCGGCGGGCTGGATAAACCGGGGATTCCCCACGCAGGTCACACAGGGCGCGGAAGATTTTTTGCGTTCCGCGTCCGTTTTCTTGCCTTAATCCCTCTGTTTCCTCCGTGTCCGCTGTGGCAACCCCCCGGAAGCAACTTCACTGCCATCAATTTTGTTTCGGGCTATTGCGCTTCGGCGCGGCGTTCCGTAGCATCCAATGCAGAAGCCGGCCTGCTGCGTTGGTGATGGTGGTAACCAATTTTGAACCAATGCCCATGAACCGGGGGTTCGACTCGATACTTGATCCGGTGTGCAATGTTCCGCCAAGCGGAAATGCCTAATGGATTACGGAGGACTCCCACCTGTTAGCTCAGGTTCATTGCGGCCCACCACACGGCGTGCGCGGGTCGGCTTTCACTTCAGTTGCCAGTTGCCAGTTGCCAGTTTCAAGGTTCTCCCCGCCGCTCCGAACCGACGTGCGATTCCACTGATACACTAAGAGCGTAGTTCCAGTTGACGGCTGGGGCATCCAATCAACAGTGTTTCCGCGCTTATTTCAAATCGGCGGCTTCAGCCTTCCCACCTACGGCGTGCTGGTTGCGACCGGTGTCATTACCGGCCTTTTCATCGCCGCGAACCTCTCGAAACGCCAGGGAGAGGACCCGGAGAAGGCCTGGAACCTGGGCATCTACGCGGTGCTCTCCGCGATCGTCGGCGCCAAGCTGTTGCTCATCATCAACGACTTCGGCTGGTACGCTTCACATCCGAAGGAAATCTTCAGCCTCGGAGTGCTGCAGGCGGGCGGCGTTTTTTACGGAGGGGTGCTGGCCGCGATCGCCGTCTCGGTCTGGTACATCCGCGCCAACCACATGCCGGTGCTCCGCACCTGCGACGCGTTCGCTCCCGGCCTCGCCCTCGGTCACGCTATCGGCCGCATTGGGTGCTTCGCCGCCGGATGCTGCTACGGCAAACCGACTTCGCACTGGTGGGGCGTGACCTTCCGCAACCCGCAGGCGGCGCAGTGGGTCGGAACCCCGCTCAACATTCCGCTGGAGCCGACGCAGTTATTCGAGTCGGCAATCGAACTCGCGAACTTCGTATTCCTTTACTGGCTCATCAAGCACAAAAAGTTCGAGGGCCAGGTGATCGGCTCCTACCTGTTCATCTACGGCGTAGCCCGCTACTTCATCGAATTCATCCGCGACGATCCCGACCGCGGTTCCATGTTCGGCGGCGCCATGACCGGCACGCAATTCATCTCGATTTGCCTGGTTGTCGCCGGCGGGCTGCTTTGGCTGCGGCGCGCGC
>DAISJI010000195.1:0-1908 GCA_036821585.1 Terriglobales bacterium | reverse complement strand
CGCTGGACATCGTTTACGAAGACGACGACCTGGCGGTGGTGAACAAGCCGGCCGGCATGATGGTCCACGCCGGCGCCGGCGCCACCGACGGCGCGCGCAATCGCGGCACGCTGGTCAACGCGCTGCTGCACCACTTCGGCGCGCTCTCCCAGGTCGGCGGAGAGATGCGGCCCGGCATCGTGCACCGTCTCGACCGCAACACCAGCGGCCTGATCGTGGTCGCCAAGAACGACCTCGCGCACCGCAATTTGGCCGAGCAGTTCTCTTCCCGCCGCGTGCACAAGACCTACCTGGCGCTCGTCCACGGCTGGCCCAAACGCGACCGCGGCACTATCAACGCCGAGATCTCGCGCGACGTGCAGCGCCGCACCCGCATGACTACCCGGCGCAGCGGCGGCCGCGAGGCGGTCTCGCACTACGAGGTCCGCGAAAAATTCGAGTCGCCTTACGGCAAGTTCGCGCTGCTGGCAGTGACCATCGAAACCGGCCGCACCCACCAGATCCGCGTCCATCTCTCATCCCTCGGGCACCCGGTGGTCGGTGACGCGCTCTATGGCGCGCCCAGAGAGGTCGTCGCGAAAATCAAAGGACCCTCGTCCGAATTGCCGAACCTGGCCTTGGGAAGAAACTTTCTGCACGCCGCCGCCATCGAACTTGAGCAGCCACTTACAGGCAGGCCACTGGTTCTGGAACGGCCGTTGCCGCCGGAGCTACAGGTGTTTTTGCAGCGCCTCAAGCACCCGCGCGGCCCGGCGGTCTGAGCAGCTATAATGAAATTTCCGATGAAACTCCTGTCATTGACGCTTGCGCTGGGGCTCATCACAACCGTGAGCGCCGCCCAACAGCAACCCGCGCCGCCGGCCGAATTGCCCGCGGCGCCCTCGTCCACGCTCGAAAAACCCAAGCCGCAGCCGCCCCCGGCGCCTCCGGCGGAACAGCGGCCCGCGCCGCAGAAGCCACCGGCCGCCGCTCCCCAACAACAGCAAACGCCCGCTCCAGTTCCCAAGACACCAGCGCCGGATAAGGAAGAACAGGAGCCGCCGCTGACCACGATCAAGAAGACGGTTGACGAAGTGAACGTCGTCTTCACCGTGACGGACAAGCACGGGAAATTCGTGAAGGACCTGAAGAAGGAAGACTTCAGGGTCATTGACGACAACAGGCCGGCAACTCAGATCGTCAGCTTCTCCACCGAGACCAACCTGCCGCTGCGCGTCGGCTTGCTGGTGGACGCCAGCAATTCCATTCGCGACCGCTTCCGCTTCGAGCAGGAAGCCGCCATCGAATTCCTGAACCAGATTGTCCGGCCCAAATCGGACCGTGCCTTCGTCATCGGCTTCGACACCACCGCCGAAATCACACAGGACTTCACCGACAGCACCGAACTGCTCTCGCGCGGGGTGCGCATGTTGCGTCCCGGCGGCGGCACGGCCATGTTCGACGCCATCTTTTTCGCCTGCCGCGACAAACTGGCGAAGTCCGGCAGCAACACCGGCACGGTGCGCAAGGCGGTCATCCTGATCAGCGACGGCAACGATAATCAGAGCCGCGTAACCCGCGAGGAAGCCATCGAGATGGCGCAGAAGGCCGAGGTCATCGTTTACACGATCAGCACCAACATCAGCGGCGTGAAGGAACGCGGCGACCGCGTGCTGGAGCGCATCTCCGAGGCCACCGGCGGACGTGCCTTCTTCCCCTTCAGGATCCAGGATGTCGCCGACGCCTTCAGCGCCATCCAGGACGAACTCCGCAGCCAATACGCGCTTGCCTACCGGCCCGCCGACTTCCGTGCCGACGGCCGCTTCCGCAGCATCGACATTGTCGCGGAAAACAAAAAGAACGTTCGTGTCCGCGCCCGCAAGGGATATTTCGCTCCCAACCAGTAGCTTCGCGACGGAGAAACCCCGG
>DAISJI010000194.1:3116-4873 GCA_036821585.1 Terriglobales bacterium | reverse complement strand
ACTGGCAACTGACAACTGTTCTTATGCGTTACGAAATTCTCATCGACGGCAGTCTCCACCAGCTCGAACTCGCTCGCGACGGCCGGCGCTGGCTCTGCCGCGTGGACGGCCAGGAAGTCGAGGCCGATGCAATCGTCAGCCGGCCCGACGTCTTGTCCATCCTCATCGACGGCGCCGCCTACGAGGTGAAGCGCGAGCGCACCCCCACCGACACCCATTTCTGGGTCAAGAACTCGCGCTTCGCTGTCGAGGTGCGCGATCCCCGCTCGCTGCGCGGCCGCAAAGCCAAGGCCGGGAGCACCGAGGGCCCGCAAAAGATCGCCGCGCCCATGCCGGGCAAGATCGTCCGCATCCTCGCGCCCGCCGGTAGCTCGGTCGAAGCCGGACAGGGCATCATCGTCGTCGAAGCCATGAAGATGCAGAACGAATTGAAGTCGCCCAAGGCCGGTACCGTGAAACAGGTGCTGGTCCACGAAGGCGCCACCGTCAACGCCGGCGACGTGCTCGCCATCATCGAGTAGCAGCGCGTAACCGCCTTCTTTTCCACCGTTGTCCACAGCTTCTGAGATTGACGCGGCCGGGAGCAGCAGGGACAATCGATGTTCCTCATGCTCGTCTATCTTTCCGGTTCCATCGAATACTCGGCTGACTTGGGCAAGAGCTGGCGCGCGGAGATCACGCCGTTTCTCCGCCAGCTCGGGCACACGGTGTACGATCCCGCCGCCGACGAGCGCAAGAACCTCGCCGACGACGAAGTCCGCGAGTTCCGGAAGTGGAAGGCCAGCGACCTGCCGCGCTTTCAGGCCACGCTGCGCAAGATCATCGCCTGGGACCTGGACTGGATCGACCGCAGCGGCTGCGTGATCTGCTATTTTGACGAAGCGGCGGCGCGCGGAGCGGGCACGCAGGGCGAGATCACGCACGCGCACCGCGCCGGCATTCCGGTGTACCTCGTACTGGGCATGCCGGTGGACAAGGTGAGCGGATGGGTGCTGGGCTGCGCGAGCGAAGTGTTCGCTGATTTTGAGCAGATGAAAAAGGTATTCACCACCAAGGACACGAAGGAACACGAAGGAAAGGCGTTCACCGCAGAGGACGCAGAGGATCGCAAAGGAAGTACCGAGTACCTGGTACCTAGTGCTGGAGCCGCTAACGGCTAATTGCTAAGAGCTAAGGGCTAATCATGAATTTTGCCAAGGGAAGTCTGGGCTGGATTGAAGTCATCTGCGGGCCGATGTTCAGCGGCAAGAGCGAGGAGCTGATCCGCCGCCTGCGCCGCGCCGAGATTGCGCGCCAGCGGGTGCAGATCTTCAAGCCCGGCATCGACCAGCGCTACTCGGAAGACCACATCGTCTCGCACAGCGAGCTGAAGATCCGCTCCGACTCGGTCCGGGACGCCGCCGAACTGGAAGCCAGGCTCGACCGGCGCGTGGAAGTGATCGGCATCGACGAAGCGCAATTCCTGGGCGAAGGCCTGATCGACACCGTCGTGCGCCTGGCCGATATCGGCAAGCGCATCCTGATCGCCGGACTCGACACGGATTACCTGGGACGCCCGTTCCATCCCATGCCGGAGCTGCTCGCGGTGGCCGACGAGATCACCAAGACGCTGGCCATCTGCATGCAGTGCGGTAATCCGGCGAAACACACGCAGCGCCTGGTGGCGAGCGAGGATTTGATCGTGGTGGGCGCGGAGGGAATGTACGAAGCGCGCTGCCGGCGCTGCTTCGAGCCGAACCTGGCGAACCTGAAGGTGA
>DAISJI010000194.1:0-3016 GCA_036821585.1 Terriglobales bacterium | reverse complement strand
TACTTCCCCGCAGTTGCTGACGTCTTCAGAATCTGCTCGGCGTAGTAGTTGTCCACCTTCGCCTGGTCGTGCATCACCTCGAAGTAGGCAGCTTTGAGCAACTGCTCGCGGCGATCGCGCAACTGGTCGCGGACGAACTGCTGCACGCGCGGGTCGCTGAGGTCGCGCTGACCGGCCGGTTCCTTGGCCAGCAGCTTGACGATGCGGAAGCCGACCAGCTTCTTGGAGTTCGGATCGACGACCGAGATCACGCCGCTGTACTGACCCGGTTTGAGCTTGGAAACCGCATCGCGCGTGGCGGGGTCGGTCTGCTGGAGCGACGACTGCGGCATCAGGCCCAGGTCGCCGCCGTTGCTGGTGGATTCCGGGTCCTCGGAGTAATTCATGGCCACGGTGGCGAAGTCCTCGCCGCTGTCGAGCCGGTTGAGCAGCGTCTGGATCTTCTTGCGCGCGTCGGCCTCGTTCTGCGCCTTATCGCTCTTCTGGTTGCGCAGTTGCGGGTTGGGCGTGGTGGTGACCATGAGGTGCGCGAGGTGGTACTGCGGCTCGATGAGGTTGAATTCCGCTTTGTGCGCGTTGTAGTAGCCGGTGATATCGGCGTCGGTAATGTTGATCTTCGACGTGATTTCCTTGTTCGTTACCTTTTCGACGGTGATGGAGCGGCGCAGATCGCGCTTGAAGTCGTCGAGCGTGATCTTGCGCTCCTTCATGCGCTTGTCGAACTCTTCCTGAGTGTAAGGCGCCTTGATCTCGTTGAGCTTCTGCTCCACTTCCTCGTTGGTGGCGAGCAGACCGAGCTTTTCGGCGCGCTGCATGAGCATCTCGTTGTCGATGAGCTCCTTGAGGATGTTGAGGCGCAGGCTGGTTGCCTGTTCTTCGGTGGGCTGCTGCGGCGAGCCGGCGGTCTGGTTGTCGAAGTACTTTTCGACTTCCGAGCGCTGGATCTTCTTGCCGTTGACCTTGGCCATGACGTCGGGCGAGGTTTGGCGGGAAGGGCAGCCGAGCGTGAACAGCAGGCCGGCAGCGAGAATGAGAGCGAACGCGCCCGTTTGCAGCGTTTGATAATTGCGGTTCAATTTTCCTCCGGACCCATCCTTCCAAAACCGGTCAGGGTGGGGCACCCGTAGATAAGAGCCTATTTCTTTGCCGCGGCTGCCGGCGCGGGTGGATTCGCGTCGCGCAGGGCGCGGTCGATCACGGCGTGAAGTTCTTGCGGAGGCAGCGCGCCATCCAGCTTCTCGCCGTTAATGAACATCGTCGGAGTGGCCGAAACACCCAGGTTGTTGGCTTCGGCCATGGAGGCCCTCACCGCCGTGTCCTGCTGCGCCTTGAGACACGATTGTAGCGGGAGCAGTTGCAGGTTGCGCTTTTGCGCGATCTCGGTGGCGCCGCGGTCCAGCATAACGGCTTGTTCGGGCAGCGGCCGGTTGCTGCCGGAAATCTCTTTCTGGTTGGTATGCGCGAAATTGGCGAAGTCCCAATAAGCGTCGGGACTTTGCTGGGCGAGGCAATTCGCATTGATCGCCGCATGCACGGCCCAGGGATGGATTTCCGTCAGCGGATAATCCTTGTAGATGATGCGCACGCGGTCGCCGTAAGTCTTGGCCACGTCCTGCATCAGCGTCTCGTGCATGCGCGAGCAGAAGGGGCACTGGAAGTCGTCGTAATTGACGATGGTGACCTTGGCGGCGGGATTGCCGAGCACGGGGCGTCCGCGGACGTCGATCTTCTTCATGATCTCCGCGTAGGGGTCCGTGCTGAGGTCCATCCTGGTGACGCGGAGCATGGTCCGGCCGTCCTTGGAGATCAGGAACTCCTGCTCGACCTTGCGCTCGCCCTGCGAAAGATTGACGGTGAGCAAGTCGTAGTTGGGAAATTCGGAGCTCGGCTTGCGGGCGCCAATCTCAACCTTCACGGTCGGAGGAAGGGCGAAAGTGGTCCGGACCTGCCGCTCGATGCGCTGGTTGAGTTCGGGAGCGCTGGACTGGGCCGCGCACCCAAAACAGAGCAGAAGAGTGGCCACCAGGGCCCGTCGGAATAAAAGCACAAACAGCCGCCTATACATGGAGTTAACTGCCTATTATCGCATGGGGCGGGGCGGGGCTGGAAAGCCGGCTGGAAGCCTGCGGAACTGCCGGCAGGATGCCAGCGCTACAAATCGATTACGACGGTGGTGTCAGGCCCTGCTCGATCTGGACGGTCTCGCGGACGATGAGGCGTCCGGCGGCCATCTGCTTCAGCGTCGGCATCACGCGCCCGACGTGCTCCTCCGTATCCACGAAGGTCAGGACGAGCGGCAGTTTTCCGCCCGCGTCCACCAGCGACGTGGTGTGCACGTGATGGCGCCCGGTGAATCCGGCCACCGCATGCAGAACCGTCGCGCCGGCGACGTTCTCCTTGCGCAGGTAGTTGAGCAATTCCATGTAGAGGGGCTGGCGCTGCCACTCGTCGGCCTCGTTGATGTAGATGGTGATCTGGACCGCCATGGCGATTGGCATTCTATACCGCCCTCGCCGCGGCGATGCCGGCCAGCGTGGCGGCCAGGCAAAGGACGTTGTTGGCGATCAGGTTGCCGGCGAAAAACCACCAGTGTCCCTGCTCGAAGTAGGCGGCGGTCTCGAAGGCGTAGCTGCTGAAGGTGGTGTAGGAGCCGCAGAAGCCGATGGCGACCAGCAGGCGCCAGCGTGGGTCGGCCAGCACACGTTCGGTCGTCCAGGCCATGAAAAATCCGAGCAGCAGGCTGCCGGTGACGTTGATGAGGAGAGTGCCGTAGGGAAAGTTGGCGGAGAAGATACGCGCGACCCAGCGGCTGAGAAAGTAGCGGGCATTGGCGCCCACGACGGCGCCGACAGAGATCCAGATGACGTTGAGTAAGGTTGTGCCCACGATGGAGATACCCCTTCCGATTCGCCCGGTTGAGCGGATTGGTAGGAGTCATCAGCTCGTTATGCCCACCCTTCCAAGATCGGTCAGGGTGGGGCACCCGAGCGGTTAACGGCGAACTCCATCGCCTGCC
>DAISJI010000193.1:0-4879 GCA_036821585.1 Terriglobales bacterium | reverse complement strand
ACAATAAGTTAGAAACCTCGCGTCTTTTCCTGCGCCGGCTGCGTATCTCCGGTTAGCATGAACGGCGCAACCTGCTACCTGGTGGACCGAATGGAGCGCGAAGCGGACGTGATCGCATGCGGCTTGCGTCGCCGCGATCCCGATCTCCTCGACAGCCTGATCGAGCAGTATCAGCACCGCCTGCTCCGTTACCTCATCTCGCTCGTGCACGACCGCCAAACCGCGGAAGACATTTTCCAGGAAACCTGGATCCGCGTCCTTGAGCAGGGACACCGCTACGACCCGCGCCACAACTTTGTCACCTGGCTGCTCACCATTGCGCGCAACCTCGCCATCGACAACCTGCGCCGCAAACGTCCCGCTGCACTCGACGACCTCCCGCCCATGGCCGAGCCGACCGTGTCCGGGCCCGGCGCCTTCGATATCACCCTGCAACATCAGCAGGCGGCGCGTCTTGATGGCGCCCTCAACCGTATTCCCGGTGAGCAGCGCGAAGCGATCCTGTTGCGCTTTCAAGAAGGAATGTCGCTGGAAGAAATAGCCGAAGTCACCAAGGCCCCGCTCTCGACGGTAAAGTCGCGCCTCTATCGGGGGCTGGAAGCAATGGCGGGGCTGGTAAAGGAAGTCAGGCCATGACCGAGAACGATCACCAACGCGTACGCCAGTTGTCGATGGCCGGACGGATCGAAGAGATCTCTTCCGCCGATCGCCAAGGGCTCGATTCGCACCTGGCGAGCTGTGCCGATTGCGCCCGCTTTGCGGCTTCCCTCGACGAAGCCATCGGAGCGGTTCGCCTGCCCGCCGTGATGGCCGATTCGTCGCTCGTGCGGGCCACGCAATCCCGCGTTCGCCGCCGCGCCGCCCAGCTTCAGGCCCACAGCGCCGCCATGCGTCCGCTGTGGATTGCAGTTGCCATGGTCTGCGCCTGGGCCACCTTGACCACGCCGCTGCTCTGGGCCGCCTTTGCCTGGCTCGGAGCGGCGCTTAGCCTCTCTAATGCGGAGTGGCGCACCGGATTCCTCTTTGCCTGGATTGCACCCACCCTCGCAGCCAGCTTGCTGCTGCTGGGCAGCGGCTCGCAGCGCGCGCGCTGGCGCATGGCCTTCGGCCAGAACTCGGAAGGCGTATGAGCTATCAACAGCCAATACTGTCGCAGCCTGCTCCCGTCATCTTTTCTGACGAGTTCAAGATCATACCCAAGTGGGCGATCGGCCTCGCTCTCATCGTCTTCGCCTGCGTGCAAGTCCTGTTCAACGTCTGGATCCCGACGCAGAAGAACCCGCCACCGAGACTGGCGTGTGTTTTCCTCGGCCTGCTCGCGGGCAGCGTACTTGCCTGCTACGTGCTGCTGATCGGCTACGTCAATCGCGACGCCGGACGCCGCGGCATGAGCCGCGTTCTCTGGACGCTGCTGGTCATCTTCATCCCCAACGCGCTCGGCTTCATCCTGTACTTCCTGCTGCGCCAGCCCGCGATGCAGCCCTGCCCGCACTGTCATGCGCAAGTTCAAGCCAGCTTTAATTACTGTCCGGCGTGCAACACCAAGCTGCACCCGCATTGTGCGCAGTGCCAGCGGGGCGTTCGGCTGACCGATACCTTCTGCCCGTACTGCGGCTTTAAGCTCGACGATATCGTGCATTAGGCAGACGGTCCGTGGCGCATGGAAAAGCCAACCCAGAACCATGAGCCAAGTGCCATGTGCCATGAGCCAAGAGCCGGAAACCCGAAGCCTCCCCTGAGCTATACTTCCAATCAGACAATGGACGTGGGAGAAATAAGTGCCTCTTTCAGCAGTCATCGTTGACGACGAGCAGTTGGCCCGCGATGAGCTTGCCTTCCTGTTAAAGGCCGTCGGCGACGTGGAAGTAGTCGCCCAGGGCAAGAACGGAGTGGAAGCCGTCAGCCTGATCAAAGAGCACGCCCCCGACATCGTTTTCCTCGATGTCCAGATGCCCGGCCTCGATGGCTTTGCCGTCATTAAGAAGCTGATCGACAAGAAGGTGCCCGTCCCGCACGTCGTCTTTGCCACTGCCTACGATCAGTACGCCGTCAAAGCTTTCGAAGTGAACGCCGTCGACTACCTGCTCAAGCCCTTCGACAAGGTTCGCGTTGCCAGCTCAGTTCGCAAGGCGAAGGAGCGCGTCAATACCAGCGCCGTGCCCGCCGAGCGCCTGGAAAACCTCATCCGCTCGCTCGAGCACAAGCCGCAGCAGCCTGCCAAGGTGCTCATCAAGTCGGGCGGCCGCATGTTCCTGGTGGACCAGAAGGACATCTGCTTCGCCTCCATCGAAGACGGCGTGATCAGCGTCGTGACCGCGCAGATGGAAGGCCAGTCGAACTGCCGCACCCTGGAAGAACTGCTCGACTCGCTCGACCCGAATTTGTTCTGGCGCGCGCACCGCTCCTACCTGGTGAATATCAACCGCATCCGCGAAGTCGTGCCCTGGTTCAAGAGCTCTTACCAGCTCCGCATGGACGACAAGAAGCAATCGGAAGTCCCCGTCAGCCGCGCCCAGACCAAGCGCCTGCGCGAACTGTTCCGTTTGTGATCGCCCCTCAACGTAGCGCTGGCTTGTAGCCGGCGAAATCACCATGAGTGGTCGCGTGACCCGCTATAATCCTCATGCCTTATGAAAGCCTACGTCTACGTCTCGCTGAAGAAGAGCGTGCTCGACCCGCAGGGCAAGACCATCCACGGCGCGCTTCGCAAAATGGGCTACCAGGGCGTTTCCGAACTTCGCCAGGGCAAGTACTTCGAGATCACCCTCGACGGCATGGACGAGGTCGCCGCCCGAAGTGAAATCGAGCGCATGGCCCGCGAGGTCCTCACCAACCCCGTCATCGAAGAGTTCCACTACTCGATCGAGAAGGAATAGCACTCTTCCTCGGGTTGATCCCTGGAACTCGGAACTCAGAATTCGGGACGGCGAAGTTCCCCCGGTGGCCGGCGTAACTCCGCGGAATCGAAAGCTCCTCCCGGACAATCGAATTGGTATAAAGTAGCCCGATACGCTCTACTTCCGCGGGGATATAGCGAGGGTACCTACGTGTGCGGCATTGTTGGATATGTTGGTAAGCAGCGCGTCGTGCCGGTCATTATCGACGGTCTTCGCCGCCTGGAATACCGCGGTTACGACTCCGCGGGCATAGCGGTTGCCGGCAACGGCGAGGGCCTTCAGATCCGTCGCGCCGAAGGCAAGCTGCGCAACCTCGAAGAGGTCATACGCCTCAAGCCCCTCGACGGCACCTATGGCATCGGACACACCCGCTGGGCCACCCACGGCCGTCCCACTGAAGAAAACGCGCATCCGCACCGCGATTGCACCGGCCACATCGTCGTCGTCCACAACGGCATCATCGAGAACTACCTGCAACTGAAGAAGCAGCTCATCGCCGACGGCCACACGTTCTCCACCGAAACCGACACCGAAGTCATCGCCCACACCATCGAAAAGCACCTCGCCGTAAATCCCGGCAAGGTTTCGCTGGAAGAAGCCGTCCGCAAGACCGTAAAAGAACTCAAAGGCGTTTACGCGCTGGCCGTCATCTCGTCGGATGAGCGCGACACGATCGTCGCCGCCCGCAATGGCCCGCCCGCCGTCATCGGTCTGGGCAAGGACGAGTACTTCGTCGCCTCCGACGTTCCCGCCATCCTTTACCACACGCGCGACCTGTTTTTCCTCGCCGACGGTGACCTCGCGGTGATCACGCCCGCCGGCGTTCAGCTTTCCGACTTCGACGGCAAGCCCATCGTGCGCCAGGTCCAGCACGTCACCTGGGACCCGATCATGGCGGAAAAGGGCGGCTTCAAGCACTTCATGCTCAAGGAAATCTATGAGCAGCCGCGCGCTGTCCGCGACACCACCATGGGCCGCGTTTCGCTCGACAGCGGCAAGGTCTTCCTCGACGAGATGGAGATCACCGAGGCGGAGTTCGCCAAGGTCGAGAAGATCAACATCGCCGCTTGCGGCACCAGTTGGCACGCCGCGCAGGCGGGAAAATTCATGATCGAGCGCCTGGCGCGCGTTCCCGTGGAAGTGGACTACGCCAGCGAGTGGCGGTATCGCGATCCCATCGTCTCCAAGAACACGCTGACCATGCTCATCACGCAATCCGGCGAGACGGCCGACACCATCGCCGCGCAGCGCGAAGCCAAGGCCAAGGGCTCCAAGACCATCGGCATCTGCAACGTTGTCGGCTCCATGGTGACGCGCGAAGCCAGTGGCACCATCTATACCCACGCTGGACCGGAAATCGGCGTCGCCTCTACCAAGGCGTTTACCGCGCAGCTTACCGCGCTCTTCCTGTTCGCGCTCTACCTGGGCGAGGTCCGCGGCGCGCTTACCCCCGAACAGGCGCGCGAATACATTACGGAATTGAACCGCCTTCCGGGCAAGCTGGAATCGGTCCTCGCGCGCGAAGAAGAATTGGAAGACCTCGCCAAGGAATATCACCGCGCGCAGGATTTCCTCTTTCTCGGCCGCGGCGTGCACTACCCCATCGCCCTCGAAGGTGCGCTCAAGCTAAAAGAGATTTCCTATATCCACGCCGAGGGCTACCCCGCCGGCGAGATGAAGCATGGCCCCAACGCGCTCATCGACGAAGATTTGCCGGTCGTCATCCTGGCCACCTGCGACAAGGACGATCCCGGTTCGCAAGTGCGTTACGAAAAAACGGTATCGAACCTGAGGGAAGTCAAGGCGCGCAGCGGCCGCGTGATTGCCATCGCCACCGAGGGCGATGACGAGATCCGCGAGATGGCCGACCACGTCGTCTGCGTTCCTCCCGCTCCGGAGCTGCTCGCGCCCATTCTTGAGGTCGTGCCGCTCCAGTTGCTGGCCTACCACATTGCCGTCCGCCGCGGCTGCGATGTGGACCA
>DAISJI010000192.1:0-4915 GCA_036821585.1 Terriglobales bacterium | reverse complement strand
TGCCGAATTTCGGTTCCGCGCCGCTCCCGTCGAATGACATCACGAAGACCTTGCCATCGCCGTCCACCATGGCAAGACGCTTGCCGCTCTTCTCGAAGCTGCCGCCCGTGGTGCCGTTGTTCGACACCTGCCACTTGCCATGGGGCTGGGGAAATGTAGTCAGGTACAACTCGCGGCGCCCGCTTTCGTCCGAGGTGTAAAGCAACCAGCGCCCGTCGGAGGAAACGTCTGTCGCATGTTCGTCGGCCTTGGTGTCCAATAACGGCGTGGGTTTCAGGTCTCTGCTGAGCGGCAGCATCCAGACGTCGTTGCGATTGCTCTTGCCGTTGTATTTGCTGAACAGCACGTACTTGCCGTCGACCGTCGCCAAGTTGGGGGTGACATCTGTATCCATGCGCAACAGCAACTTCTCCTGCTCACCGCCGTTTACCGGCTTGATGTATATGTCAAAGCGGTTGGCTTCAGCGAGGTTCGCGGCGAAGATCAGCGCCTTGCTGTCGGCGCTCCAGGCATATTCGTTAATACGCGTTTTGGCATTCCCCGTAATCACGGGAGTGACGACTCCACGGGGAACATCCATCACCGACAGCGTCCAGTTCTCCGATCGAGCGTCTTTCACCAGCAAGGCGATTTTCGCGCCGTCGGGTGAAATCTGGGGGCGGTCGTACGGTCCGGGGTCGCCGACCGCTCCCAATTGCTTGCCGGTGAACACGTCCAGCCACACCAGTTGCACCCTGTCGGTGTTGCCGCTGGCGCGATACACCAGCAGTCCCGGGCCCGAGGCAGTGAAGTCGGCGGCCCACCGGTTCACGTCGGTCGTAACGTTCTCCGAAACCGTTTGCGCATCGCCGGCCGGCTGTAGCGATCCATCGCTCACTTTCTGAGCGACGAGCGTGCTTCCCCGTGCCGTAAGCAGGTACCCGTTGCTGTACCACCCGTTGGTCTCCGCCGTTCCCACCCGGGTAGAACCGCCCTTGGACAGGCTCGTGACCAGCAACTCGCCGGCGCTGCCGTTGGCCTTCATCGAGAGGAAGAGCACGCGGTCTTCATCGGGCAGAAATTGCGGCCAGCGGTGTGTCATCGATGATCCGACATTGGTGAGCGCCGATGGCTGTCCGCCGTTTTCCGAGATTCTTGCCAATCCACCCGTCATCGTAGGCGCGAAGACGATGGTTCCCTTCGAATTCCACGCGCCTCCGCGTCCATCTTCGGCGTCGCAGAGGTTCTGGATGGACCATCCCGCCGTGTCGAGCTTCTTGAGCTTCCCTGGAACGAAGAAGGCGACGTTGCGATTGTCGGGCGACCAGAACGGGTACGCCGCTCCCTCCGTGTCGTCCACGCGCTTGCCGCGGATTGCTTGTAAGGGGCGAATCCAAAGACTCGGTTTCTCGTTTCCGCTTTGCGCGACGTACGCCAACATCTTTCCGTCCGGCGACAACGCCATCGAGTGCACCAGCGGGAGGTTGATTCCCTCTCCCAAATCGATGGATGTGCGGATCACCTGCTTCGTCGTGTGCGCCCTTTCGTACGCGATCGTTCCCGCCACCGCCGCCAAGGCCACCAGCAGCGCGGTTGCCGCCAGCGCAATCCAGGGCACCCCTCTGCGCCGTCTGCCAACCGACATGGATTGCGTGTCAACGTCGGCGTCCAGCAGCCATTCCAGTTGCAGCTTCAGGTCGTGGGCGGAGTGAATGCGGTCCTCGGGATCTTTCATCAGGCAGGTGCGGACCACGCGCTCCAGCAGTGGCGGAGTCATGGGCTGGATGGTGGACATCGCCGGCGGTTCCGACGCCAGGATCGACGCGATCACGCTCGCCTGCGTCTTGCCGGAGAATGCCGCCCTGCCCAGGGCCGCCTCGTAGAGCACACAGCCGAGCGCGAACAGGTCGGTACGCGCGTCGGTATGGCCGGCCTCGATCTGTTCCGGCGCCATGTATTGGTAAGTGCCGACGATCATTCCTTCCTGCGTCAGCGGCTGGCCCTGTGTCATCGCCGTCAGCGCGGAATTGACCGTCGCCGGCATCAGCGATGCCGCTTGCAGTCCAACCGGTTTCGCCAGGCCGAAATCCAGCAGCTTCGCCCCCGCGCGCGTCAGCATGATGTTGGCGGGCTTGATATCGCGATGCACGAGTCCCGCATGGTGGGCCTTATCGAGCGCGTCGGCAATCTCGACGCCCATCTTCAGTACCTGCTGCATCGGCATGGGCCCGCGCAGCAGGCGATGGGCCAGCGTTTCGCCCTCGACATATTCCATGACGAGATAGTCCATCCCGTCCTGGCTGCCGATGTCGTGCAGCACGCAGATGTTCGGATGCTGGAGCGCCGAGATGGCCTTGGCCTCGCGTTCGAAGCGCTGGCGCAAGTCCGGCGTGGAGATGGGCCCGCCCGACAGGACCTTGATCGCGACCGTGCGCTCCAGCCGCGTGTCGCGCGCCTTGTACACCGCACCCATCCCGCCCGCGCCCAGCGCGGACTGGATTTCGTATGGCCCCAGCTTGGTTCCTGAGTTCAGCATGCGGATGGCTGGAAGTCTATCGCGAAATCAGTCGCGAGTCGCCAGTCATCAGTCACCAGATCGTCACCGCTTCGCGCAGTTTGTCCTCCTGAGCGAAGCGAAGGATCTTTTTATTTCGAAAGGAACCAGAATGTGAGAAGGCTACTGTCTCTGGAAACTGGCGACGGGCGACTGATGACCGGCGACTGAAACTTCCCGCACTTCGCGCACGCGCGACGTGATTACCGTCTGATGCTCCGGGTGCCGGAATTCCATGTACATGCCGCGGCCGATGAAGCCCGCCTTGAGCATGGACCCGCCCCAGTTCGATCCCGAAATGCGCACCCGGGTCGGCGCCGGGCAGTACACCGGGTGCCCCCAGATCAGCACCTCGCCGTTTTCCCGCACCCACAGCGAGTAGCGGCGGTTCTGCGTCTCCACCTCGAGCCGGGTGTCGCTGGCGACGCGGTTCAAGTACACACCGCCCTCGATCTCGGAACCGACGATGTTGCGGTTCACCTTGTCGCTCAGGTTCGGATGTGGAATTCCGCTGGGCTCGAATTGCATAAAACCCCCACGTCCAAGCGCGAATTATAGCCCGACTTTCGGCCTCTGCCGGTCATTCTTTTTCACCTCGGACGGCCCCCAAAAGAACAGGGGCCGCCGAGCGGCCCCTGTTGAGTTGGATAGAACAGTCTAGTCGCCGAGTGCTTTCTGCGCGTTGACCCGTCCGTGCCCGCTAAAGGGATCAGCACCGGGCTTGTACAGATCGTCGGCCGACTGCTGCAGGATGGCTTTGACCGCTGCTGGCCCGATGTGGCCATACTTGCCAACGATCAGCGCCGCCACGCCGGAAACGTGGGGAGCGGCCATCGAGGTGCCGGCAGCAAAATAGAATGCACCCTTGCTGTCGCTCAGGACGAAGTCAAGGGAGGTCCCGCAGTCCACGCCGCCACCCGGTGCGGCTAGGTTAATCACCGATTGGCCGTAGTTGCTGTAGGAGGCAAAGCGATCGAAATCGGTCTGGCAATAGGGGCCCGTAGCCGAGACCGCCATGCCGTTCCCAGACTGTGCGGGAATGCTCATGATACTGCTGTTGAGGTTCACTGCTTCGTTACCGGCCGCACTCACCACCAGCACTCCAGCGGCGGTGGCGTGGTTGACGGCGCGGTCCAGAGCCGAGAGCAGGGTCCCGAGGCCTTGATTGTTCTTCCCTGCGTGAGCGATATCGAAGGTGGCGCCCAGACTCATGTTGATGACGTCCGCATGGATGCTCGCGGCATATTCGATGCCGATGACCAGCCAGCTAAAGGAGCCACTGCCGGACTCGCGCAGCACCTTCACAGGGATGAGTTCGGCTTGCGGGGCGACGCCCTGCACGCCATAGTTGTTGATCGCGGCGGCAATGATTCCCCCGACGTGCGTGCCGTGGTTGAAGCATGGGGCGGCGCATTGCGGCTGCACAACCTCGCCCGGGACGAAGGAGATGGCAAGCCCCTGGTTGATGTTGGGCACGAGATCACGATTGACGAGGTCCATACCGGAATCGAGAACAGCCACACGCGCACCGGCACCCATGTCGCCGCTGGCAGCAGTGACATTCGCATGGATGGCGCGCAGGTTCCACTGGTAGCTGTTGTAGTAGGGCTCGGAATTGACACCCTCGACTCCAACATCATTTCCGGTGAATTGTATGGCTGGTTCCTTGGGCAACCACTGGATTTCAGGGTCTTCCGCCACAGCCTGCACGCCGGGCTGGGCCGCTGCCCAAGTGGCAAAGTTCGAATCGCTCGATTGGGCGATCACCACTCCGATCTTCTCCAGGTTCGCTTGCAGCGCGGAACCCAGGTTAACCGCGAAGGCCGTGCTGCCTTTGCCTTGGCCTTTCGCGACAATCACGTACGTTTTGCTGGTTTGGGCCACCGCCGCCCAACTCAAGCACACTAAGACGCCGATCACTGCCAAAAACTTTTTCACGTGTATTCCTTTTGTGCAGGCCTCTCCTGCCTCATTGCGCGCTTGGGGAAAGCAGGCATCGGCAGACTGAGAAACTGGGATTTGAAATCGAGGAAAACACTTTCAAGCCTACGCTGGGGTTAGGGCAATGACATTCGTCACAAGAATCACGAATTTCGCTTCGGGTGTTCCCAATTTGGGAATTGGATTCGGCTCCAGGGCAAATTTAGGCGGTGTGCTCCAGTCCAAATGGGCGGGAAGAAAGGACCGAACAGGCCTCACCCATGCCGCCCGCACCCAGCGCGCCGACAATCTCATACGGACCCAGCTTGGAGCCGGAATTTAGCATGCAGATCCTTCGTCGCTGCGCTCCTCAGGATTTCGCCTCGCGGCTCCCGGTCCCCCTCGCTTCGCTCGGGGTCCCTCACGCCGCGAAAGCGGCTCAACTTCATACGGCCCGAGTTT
>DAISJI010000191.1:0-4917 GCA_036821585.1 Terriglobales bacterium | reverse complement strand
TATTTCACGTCCTTCATCGCCAGTATGGTGCCGTAGTCTTTGCCGTTGGGGGCGACGGCGCGCGCGACCACGGCGGCGAACGCGTTGCGCAATTCGGGGTACTGCGCCAGCAGTGCCTTGATCACCGCGGTGTTGTCGGCGAACGCGGCGGCGGTGTTGCTGAGGTCGCTGAGCGCCTGGTATTTCACGATGATGTCGAGATCGTTCCCCGCCGCTTCGGCAAAGATGTTCGTAATGCGATACGTTTTACCCGGCGCGGTGAGCGTCAGCGGAGATTGTGGGCTGGGAAGATTGGCGGGCTGGGCCGCCTGCATCTCGTCGGCAATCTTGTCGCGCGCGGCGGTGTACTGGAACGTCACCGGCGCGGCCAGGTTCCATGCTTCCAGATAATACAAATACGCGGCCATGTTGGCGCCGCCCTGGCGATAGGAGCGCGCCTGGGTCCAGTACCAGTTGGAATCGTGACCGCCGATGGATTGCGGGGAAATCGTGAGACCGGCGACCTGCCAGTTGGACCCGGCCTGTTGCAACACGAAGGTCAAGTTGGCGGGGGTGTTTCCGCCGCTCACGGATTCGGTCACCACCGCATACCTCCCGGCCGGCAGGTTGGGAATCACAAAAATCACGCGGCCGGGCGAGTTGAAAATCCCGCAATCGAATTCGGCGCGCGGAAGAGTACCGCTGCTGAAAGACGCGTCGAGCACGAAAAAACCCGAGATGGTGGATTGTCCCTGCAGGTCCTTCAGGTGCTCGGCGACCGCACTTTCAATGGCGGCGAAGTTGGAAGCAAGCGACGGAATCGCCAACGCGCGCAATCCGGTATAGTCGCCGCGTTGCGCCATGCTGAGGTACTGCTGCGCGGCGCGCTCGATGGAGCTGCGTAGGGGCGCATCCACGTCGGCGCCGGTGAAGCAGGTTTGTGCCGCCGCGGGACCGTTCAGCAGGCAGACCACGGCCAGGAAACAAGAACCGAGCCAACCGGAAATATGGCGGACGTGCTTCATATTCAAACTCTTTCAATCGATGGTTATGCGGAATTAGATGCATCGGCCCGACCATTCAGATGTTTTCAGCAGCTCAGCCGATTTTAGTCCCGCGTCGCTCCGATATAGATCCGGCCCTGCAACAAGATGCGGCGGGCGGGGTTCGTGTACACAGCGGGTGTAGAATCCGTGTACCCCACCATGTCCGTACTCTGTCACAGACTCGGATTCCTTGCTTTAGTTGCGGCGCTGTCGCTGCCGTGTGTGGCACAGACGACGCCCAGGCCCAGAGCACATGGCAAGGATGTGCGAACGGGTGTGAGCCGCAAGGGGCTAACACCTAAACCAGCCGAGTCACAGAGGCCGGAACCGGCCGTTGCAGCGCCGGTGTCCACGCCTCCGCCCCCAAGCCGTCCTTATGAACTGGCGCCGGTGGCGCCGCAGGTGACTTACACCGGGGGCCAGCTCACCATCTCGGCGAACAATTCGACCCTGGCCGACATTCTGAATGCGGTGAAATCGCGCACGGGGGCGAAGGTGGACCTGCCGCCAAGCGCGGCGCAGGAGCGTGTCGCGGTGCAACTGGGCCCGGGCAATCCGCGTGACGTGCTGGCCCAGCTCCTGCATGGCTCGCCGTTCGATTACATCCTGCTCGGGTCGGATCAAGACCCGAGCGCAGTGACCCAGATCATGCTGACGCGCCGGGAGGGCGGGGGCGCCGCCGTTGCTTCCGGAAATATTCCCAACCGGGCGCCGGTCCAGCCTGAACCCGCCGACGAGGATGCTGCCGACAACGAACCTCCGCAGCCGGGTCCGCCGCAGCCCACACCGGGACTGCCGGGACAGATGCGCATAGGGCCTCCGGGAATGCAACAGGCTCCGGAGCAGAACGCGCCCGCCGCACAGCCCGCTCCGGGCGCAACGGCCCAACCCGGCCAGGAGAACCAGGTCAAGACGCCGGAGCAGTTGTTACTGGAACTGCAGCGCATGCAGCAGGAAAATCAGCAGAGAAGGCAGAGACCGCCGAGATAGTAGCCAGTTGTCAGTTGCCAGCGAAGGCCATAGCTCACTGATTGCCGTCAGTGAGCTTTTTCCATGAATATTGTTTTCGCGGCACACGACAACTCGCAACTAACAACTGGCAACTGACAACTGAATCTAATCTCCCCCATGCGCCTGGCTGGTGACCAGGACTGCGGCCTGGGGCAGCGGCTCGGAGCGATTGCCCAGCAGGTGCAGGATTGCGGTAATCAGCCCGTAGCCGAGATAGATGCCCATGGCGAGCGCAACCGCAATCGTCAATAGCAGCGTTAGACCCAATAGCAAGGCGTTCAAGACCCACTCCTGTGATGCGATGCCGCGCACCCTGAGGCATGCACCGGTAAAGTCACTTTTTCTTCTCTGCGTTCCAGACGGTGCGCGAGATGGCGCGACCGCAGAACGGGCAGAAGTTAATCGGAAACAAGTTCGGCCGCTCTTCCGGCGAGCGCACCGCGTAGTCCGAATTGATCTCGTTGAGGATGCGGCCGTGCATCTGGAACATGGGCTGGCTGAGGATGGCGTCGCCATCCACGGCCGCGCGTAACATGTCGCAACAGTGCTCGGTCATTTTCCAGTCGCCGGTCGCCACATGCCCACCCTTCCAAAACCAGTCAGGGTGGGGCACCCGGCGACGCCAGTGCGACTTTACCCTCGTTGACGCTCTCCGCTGTTAACAACTAAGATACGGAGTACATCTGTGTCCGGGCATAGTCGAGCCAACAAGGGGTGCTCGTCCATATTTCGGTGGTACATGACCCTTGGTTCGCCGGGGTGGCCCGGAACACCCCACCCTTCCAAAACCGGTCAGGGTGGGGCACCCAAGGCATTTAATGGCAATCAGCAAGATCACGGTCCGGGGCGCGCGGCAGCACAACCTGAAGAACATTGACGTAGAAGTGCCGCGCAACACGCTCACCGTGATCACGGGGCTGAGCGGGTCGGGGAAGTCCTCGCTCGCCTTTGACACGATTTACGCGGAAGGCCAGCGCCGCTACGTGGAGACTCTCTCCGCCTACGCGCGCCAGTTCCTGGACCAGATGGAGCGGCCCGACGTGGACTCCATCGACGGCCTGAGCCCGTCGATTTCGATCGAGCAGAAGACGACCAGCCGCAGCCCGCGGTCCACCGTCGGCACGATCACCGAGATCTACGACTACCTGCGCCTGCTCTACTCGTCGATCGGGGTGCCGCATTGTCCGCAGTGCGGGCAGCCGATCTCGCGGCAGTCGGCGGACCAGATCGTGGCCCGCATCATGAGCCTGTCGCAGCAGGCGGGCGCGGAAGACCGGGTGATGATCCTGTCGCCGATCGTGCGCGGCCGCAAAGGCGAGTTCAAGCAGGAGATGGCCAAGCTGGCGCAGCACGGTTTTGTGCGCGCGCGCGTGGACGGCGAGCTGGCCAACCTGGACGACGAAGAAATCAAGCTCGACAAGCGCAAGAACCACACCATTGAGGTCGTCATCGACCGCCTGCTGGTAAAGCCCGGTATCGAGAAACGCCTGGAGCAGTCGGTGGCGCTGGCCATGAAGCTGGGCAGCGGGCTGGTCCAGGTGGCGGTGGTGGGACGCGAGGAAAAGCTGTATTCGGCGCGGCTGGCGTGCCCGGACTGCGGCATCAACGTGCCCGCGCTGGAGCCGCGCTCGTTCTCCTTTAACAGCGTGTACGGCGCCTGCCGCGAGTGCAACGGGCTGGGCAGCAAGTACGACTTCGATCCCGCCAAGATCATCGTGGACTGGTCCAAGCCGCTGCTGGACGGCGCGCTCGGCCCCGGCTCGGGCTCGACCAACCTGCAACACATGGTGCAGATTGCGGCGACGGCAGCCAAGACCGACATCAGCATCCCGTTCGAGCAACTGCCGGCCAGGGACCAGAACTTCCTGCTCTACGGATCCCATACCAACGGCGGAGCGCGGCTGGGTTTTAAGGGAGTGGTCTCGTACCTGCGGCAGATGATGGAGGAGAGCACCTCCGACAGCTACCGCGAGTGGCTGCTGAATTACATGTCGGCGACGGAGTGTCCGGCGTGCAAGGGAGCGCGCCTGCGTCCGGAGAGCCTGGCGGTCAAGGTGAACGGCATGTCCATCGCCGACTTCACTTCCCTGCCAATATCGCGTGCGGTCGGGGTCACCCTTCAGATCAAACTGAGCGAACGCGAAGAGAAACTGGCGGGACGCATCGTGCGCGAGATCGCGGAGCGCGTGCAGTTCCTGGACGCGGTCGGGCTCGGCTACATTTCGCTGAGCCGGTCGGCGGCAACGCTTTCCGGCGGCGAGGGCCAGCGCATCCGCCTGGCCACGCAGATCGGATCCAAGCTGCGCGGCGTGCTGTACGTGCTCGACGAGCCGTCGATCGGGCTGCACCATCGCGACAACGACCGCCTGCTGCGCGCGTTGGAAGAGTTGCGCGACCTCGGCAACACGGTGCTGGTGGTGGAGCACGACGAAGAGACGATCCGGCGCGCCGATTTCGTCATTGACCTTGGACCCGGAGCGGGCCGTCACGGCGGTGAGCTGGTGGCGATGGGTACGCCGAACGAGATCATCAAGTCCGAACGGTCGCTCACCGGGCAATACATGGCCGGATTGAAACAGATCCCGCAGCGTCCCGAACGGCGTCCGACCAACGGCAGCGCCATCGCGGTGCTGGGCGCGCGCGAGAACAACCTGAAGGGCCTGGACGTCAGCTTCCCGCTGGGCGTGATGACCGTAGTCACCGGCGTCTCGGGCTCGGGCAAATCGACGCTGGTGAACGACATCCTCTACCGCGCGCTGGCCAAGTCGCTGTACCGCTCACGCGAGGAGCCCGGCGAACACAAGACGATCTCGGGCGCGGAGCAGATCGACAAAGTCATCCGCATCGACCAGTCGCCGATCGGGCGCACGCCGCGCTCGAA
>DAISJI010000190.1:3449-4948 GCA_036821585.1 Terriglobales bacterium | reverse complement strand
ACGGCGGAGTTCTCGCGCAGGAACTGCGGGTTCACCTTGTCGAGCGTGTCGGCGGCGGTGTGGTGGTAGTGGAAGTACGTTCGGACGTCCTGGATGGGGCTGAAGCCGGGGACGCCCTTCTGCATGAGCGGACCGATATCGGAGCCGCCGCCGCCCGCCTGCACCAGCGACGCGCCCTGGCTGGCGAGCAGGTTGCCGATGGGCCGCAACAGGGCCTGCAACTCCGGCGGCCCGTTGGCGTTGATGCCGACGGCGTGTCCGGCGCCGAGGTCGGTTTCAATGGCGGCGAACTGGTTGGCCATGTCGTTGGCGTGATCGGCAGCGTACTGACGGCCCCCGGAGCCGCCGAGTTCCTCGTCCATCCAGGCGATGAAGCGGATGGTGCGCTTGGGCACGAGTCCGAGCTGCTTGATGGCCTTCACGGTTTCCATGGAGACGACCACGCCGGCGCCATCGTCGATCGCGCCGGTGCCGAGGTCCCATGAATCGAGGTGGCCGGAGACGATGACGACCTGCTCGGGATGCTCGCTGCCCTTGAGGTCGGCGATGACGTTGTAGCTGGTAGCGGGCTCGAGCGTTTGCGGCGTCAGTACGAGGTGCATGCGGACGCGTCCCTGCTTGGCCAAGCGATCGACGAGCATGGCATCTTCGGCGGCGATGCTGCCGGCGGGGATCTTCGGTGCGTCCGCCGCGTACTGCATCATGCCGGTGTGAGGCAGGCGATAGTCCGCGCCTCCGGCGGAGCGGTTCAGCGCCGCCACCGCTCCCAGCCGCGCCGCCATCGACGCGCCGGCCACGCGATAGAGAACGGATTGTCCGTAAGCCGGGCCTGCCAAGCCCTGCTGCGCGAGTTGCTCGTCGTAGGGATAGTTGAAGACGACGATCTTGCCCTGGACCTTCTCGCGTCCCAGCGCCTGCAACTCTTCCATGTTGCGGACGGCGATGACGTCGGCGGTGATGCCTTCGGGCGGCGTCGCGACGCTGTTGCCGAGCGCGGTCAGCACGATCTTCTGCGCCGTACCGGGCGCCATGCCGGGAAACTCGACGAGCTCGCCGGTTTCGCGTCCGCGGACCCAATGCGGCACGGTGCACTTCTCGAGCTGAACTTCCAGGCCGAGCTTGCGCATTTCGGCGGCAACGTATTCGGCGGCTGCCTGCGCTTGCGCACTTCCGGCAGGACGCGGACCGATGTTGTCGGTCAGGTGCGCGAGCTGGTTCCAGGCGTAGTCGTCGGAGAGCGCGGCCTGCTGGAGTCGCTTCATGTCCGCCAAGTCCTGCGGCGGAAAGACGCTCTTGGACGATTGCGGCTGTCCAAACTGCGCGGCTGCGGGAAGCGTGACGACCAGCATCAAGACGAATGAGGTGAGGAGCTTGCGAAGGGGCACAGTCATCTCCAGCTTTTACCTATCTTTACACTGTTTGCATAGACTTCCGGACCGGGGAAACATAGTATCAGCAGCCCGGCTCGGGCGTTCCGCGCAGAGCGGTTTGGAAACGCC
>DAISJI010000190.1:0-3349 GCA_036821585.1 Terriglobales bacterium | reverse complement strand
ATAGGAGTAAGCGCATGAATTGGAAATCGCTGGCGCAAAAGGCGATGCTCGCCGCCACGCTGGTGGCGATGCCGGCCGCGATGATGGCACAGGCCGGTGCGGCCACCGACACAAGAGACATTTTCGAAAACGTGAAATTCCGCAATCTTGGACCCGCGGTGGGCGGCGGCCGCGTGGCCGCGGTTGCCGGAATTCCGGGCAATCCAAACGTGTATTACATCGGCGCGGGCGGCGGCGGCGTGTGGAAGACCGTCGACGGCGGCCTGAGCTGGAAGGCAATCTTCGACAAACAGCCGACGGCGTCGATCGGCGCGATTGCGTTGGCTCCCTCGAATCCCAGCCTCGTTTGGGTGGGAACGGGCGAGTCGAATCCGCGCAACGACGTGATCACGGGCAAAGGCGTCTACTTCTCACCCGACGGCGGGCAGAGCTGGAAG
Source organism: Terriglobales bacterium (assembly GCA_036821585.1). GTDB lineage: Bacteria > Acidobacteriota > Terriglobia > Terriglobales > Acidobacteriaceae > DAISJI01. Next base: position 2,912 of record DAISJI010000190.1, on the reverse strand, counting down.
GCGATGGGCCTGGAGAACGCGGGCGCCATTTCGCAAATCATTATTCACCCGACGAATCCTGACATCGTGTACGTCGGCGTGCTCGGACACATCTGGGGACCGAACGCGGAGCGCGGCGTCTTCCGCACCAGCGACGGCGGCAAGACGTGGCAGAAGGTCCTGTACGTCAACGACAAGACCGGTGTCAGCGACATGGTGATGGACCCGTCGAACCCGCTGATGCTGTTCGCGGGGCTGTGGGAGTTCACGCGCTCGCCGTGGATGCTGAACAACGGCGGCGAGAATTCCGGTATTTATCGCTCGAACGACGGCGGCGCCACCTGGAAGAAGCTGACCGAGGGACTGCCGAAAGGCGTTGTCGGCCGCATCGGACTCGCCATCGCTCCCAGCAACAATAACCACGTCTATGCGCTGGTGAATGCGAAGAAGGGCGGTCTCTACGATACGACCGACCTGGGCGACCACTGGAAGCAGGTGAGCGCGGACACGCGCCTGATCTATCGCGGCTTCTATTTCACCACTCTCTATGTGTCGCCCGAGAGTGAGAACCACCTCTACTTCGAGTCGTTCAACATCCTGGAGTCGCAGGACGGCGGACGCACGGCGCAAATCATCGGACGCGGCGTACATCCGGACCATCACTCGCTGTGGATCGATCCGAAAGATTCGAGCCGCATGATCGAGGGCAACGACGGTGGCGTGTTCCTCTCGCACGATGCGGGCAAGAGCTGGCGCTTCCTCGACAACATTCCGATCGAGCAGTTCTACATGGTCGCTACCGACGGCGAGAAGCCGTACATGCTGTGCGGCGGTTTGCAGGACAACAATGGCTGGTGCGGCCCGTCGAACACACTGGCCCGCGGCGGCATCTCCGGGCTGGAGTGGTTCACGGCCACCGGCGGCGACGGCGAGTACATCGTGCCGGCCGGGAAGAAGTCGGACCTGATCTATGCCAGCTCGCAGAACGGCTCGATCCAACGCCTGAACTACAAGAACGGAATGTCGCAAGGCATTAAACCGTACATGCACGGGGTGGAAGACCTGGCGCCGGCGGATTTGAAGTACCGCTTCAACTGGACGAGCCCGATTGCGGTTTCGCCCACCGACCCGAAGACGGTCTTTATCGGCGGTAGCGTTCTGTTCAAGTCCACCGATGCGGGCAAGAACTGGACCCCGATTTCGGGCGACCTGACCCGCAACGACAAGAGCAAACAGCAGTCGAGCGGCGGACTGGTCGAGCTTGACCTGAGCGGCGCGGAGACCTTCGGCACGATTTTGTCGCTGGCAATCTACGCGCCGGACGAGAAGGTGATCTGGGTCGGCACCGACGATGGCCTGGTGCAGGTGACCAGGGACGGCGGCAAGGCCTGGGCAAACGTCACTCCGAAGGGCATTCCGGAGTGGGGACGCCTGCAGCAGATCGAAGTCTCGCCCTTCTCGGCGGACACGGCCTACGCCGCGTTCGATTATCACGAAGTCGATAACAACAAGCCGTACGTCTTTAGAACCCACGACGGCGGCAAAACGTGGACAGCGATCAACAAGGGCCTGCCGGAGAACGACCCGGCGCGCGTGGTCCGCGAGAACCCGAACAAGCGGGGCATGCTGGTGCTCGGCACCGATACCGGCCTGTTCTACTCCACCAACGACGGCGATACATGGACGGCCCTGAAGAGCAACTTCCCGACCGTTCCGATCTACGACCTGAAGTACGAGAAGGATACCCACGACCTGCTGGTGGCGACCCACGGGCGCGGCTTGTTCATCCTGGACGACATCACGCCGGTGGAAGAGTACTCGGCGGAAGTCGCCAAGAAGGACTTCCAACTGTTCCCCATGCTGCAGCCGGTGAAGTGGCATATGTGGAACCGGCGCGGCGCCAGCCTGGGCGACTTCAGCACCCCGAACCCGCCCAGCGGCGCGGTTTTCACCTACTACCTGAGCAAGGACATGGAACCTGAGGGCGGCGCGCAACGTGGTCCCGGCGGTCCGGGCGCGGCGGCGTTTGGTGGAGGCGGTGGCGGCGGTGGCGGACGCGGCGGCCAGGGTGGCCCCGGTGGGGCGGCCGGACGCACGCCGGTGAAGATCCAGATCTTCGACAGCGCCGGCCAGTTGGTCCGCACCATGTATGGTCCGGCCAAGAAGGGCATCAATCGCGCGGAATGGAACCTGCGCTACAACGATGCCGTCCGCCTGCAACTCACGGCGCCTCGCGAGGGCGAGAGCGAATTTGCGGCGTTCTTCGGCGGCGGCCCGCAGGCGATCCCCGGCTCCTACAAGGTGACGGTGACCGTCAACGGCAAGGACGCGCAGACCGCGACGTTTGAGCTGAAGCCCGACCCGCGCTTCCCGTACGACGAAGCGGAGGCGAAGGCGCAGTTGAAGGCGGCGCTCGAGTTGCGCGGCTGGGTCTCGGCATTCCGCGAGGCGCTGAACCGCGCGGAAATGCTCAAGACGCAGCTCGCGACTTTACAGCGCGTGCTCGCTCCGGAAGCGGACGAAGACGGCGCAACGGCGCAGAACGCGGCCTTCCGGCCGGTCATCCAGCAGGCACGCGAGTTGTCGCGCAAGCTGACCGGGATGCAGGAGAAGGTCTACAACATCGAGTTACGCGATGATGCGGCAGGCCGGTTGCACGCGCTGGGACGCTTCAACGACAAGCTGGACGGCGCCTATCGCGCGGTATCGGGTGGATTCAACCAAGCGCCCTCGCCGATGGTGATGGAGGAGGTCGCGCAGGTGAAAGCGGAACTCGACAAGTACCTCGAGGAATTCAACGCCATGCTGAAGACCGATATCCCGAACTTCAACAAGGTGGCCTCCGAGAAGGGCGCGACCACGCTGTTCGCCGGCAACCCGATCGAAATCAAGTCGGGAACGGGCGAAGCCAGCGGCGCCGCCACCACCAGCAC
>DAISJI010000189.1:1789-5008 GCA_036821585.1 Terriglobales bacterium | reverse complement strand
CGGTCGGATTGTGCGGGGCTATATCCACGCCGCGCGTGAACAGCAGAATGTTCGACGCCCAATGCACCTGCTGAACCAGGTTCGCGGCGCCGAGGGCAAGCACGATGATCAGCGCGGCCCCGAACTGGCGCGTGGGCAGGCCGGCGATCGTCGGGCCGTCCGCAGGGATCGTGCGGATCGCGGTAGCGACGAGCAGTGCGAAGCCGATACACGGCAAATACAAGTAGCGGACGTGAGCGAAATCGAAAGCGTCGAGCGGTTGGATGTAGAGCACGGGCACCAGCAGCAGGAACATCCACACGGTGGCGAAGTACACCAGGCGCGCGCGTGCATCATTCCGGCTGCCGAGCCGTCTCGCCCAAAACCACAATAACGCGATTGCCGCGGCCACGATGACCGCCGGAAGCACAACCTGCGGAACGCTGAACCTGGTCACGAGGCGGAGGTCGTACTCGGGACTGATCGGCGCCGGCCAAACCAGCAGCTTCAGATAGAACGCGAGAAGCGCGGGGATGGTCAACAGGTTGTTCCACGGAGTCGCCGGACTGCCGACGTAGTTCGCGCGCCCGAAGACGACGGCGTGAAATACCAGATAGGCCGCCGTGAGAGGAAGATACGGCAACACCGCGGCGAAAACGTCACGCATGCGGTGGGCAACATCCCTGCCCTCCGCCAGACCCGGGCGGAAGGGTGGGCCACCCGGACCGTAAATCAAGGTGTGCGCCGCGAGGATGGGCAGCAGCATGATGGCGGGCTCTTTTGCCATCAGGGCCAGGGCGTAAAAACCGGCTGACAGGGCAAGGGCGCGCCCAGAGCGGAGTTCCCGCCAATCGAGGTAGAACAGGAAGGCTGGAATCAGTAACACGGCCAGCAGCGGATCGGATACGCCCGAAACCCAGGCGACGCTTTCCAACAAGGCGGGATGGATGCCGAAGATGAGCGCGACGACGGCAGCCGTGGCGCGGTCTCCCGTTAGCCGCCGTGCCAACATGAAAACAAGCAGGGTCGCGGCGCCGTGCATGAGGATTGTAGCGGCGTGCCATCCTGCCGGCGCAACCCCGAAAACTGCGCGTTGCACGAAAAGCCAGAGCAGAAACACGGGCCGCCAGTACACGCCCGAAACTCCGGCAAATGCCCACACGTGCAAGGTGAAGTAGCGCGGGATGTAGCGGGCGGAAGTCAGCCATGCGTTATCGACGATCTGGAAGTTGTCGTCGTAAACGAATCCGAAGACGAGCGTGCCGGCGTACAAGAGGCAGACAACAGCGGCCACGATCGCGGGAATCGTCCAGCGATGTTCGAGCGGCGAGCGCGCAGCGTGCGGAGCTTCCATCATCCGTGCGTCTATGAATACCATAGGCCCGTGATTTCACACGAAATACACGCAGAGTTCACGAAGGCTAGAATGAACGCGTGAGTGGCCTGGGGAAACTGCTGATCGTCGTGGGCGCAGTCCTGGTCGCGGCCGGGACCGTGGCGATGCTGGCCGGACGCGCGCACCTGCCGGTTGGCCGCTTGCCCGGCGATATCGTTTACCGCGGCAAGAGCACCACGTTCTATTTCCCAATCGTGACCTCCATCGTGCTCAGCATCGTGCTGTCGTTGGTGCTGTGGGCGATTGGGAAGTTCAGCCGATAAGACGGAATTCGCGAAGCTCGTAATTCGGAATACGCGTTCGCGGATGACAGCCGTAACGCTCCCTTACAATCAAGTCATGGAAAAGATTTCCTGTTCGGCGGTCCTGTTCGACCTGGATGGGGTGCTGGTGGAATCGCGCGGGGCGGTGGAGCGGCAGTGGGCGCGGTGGGCGCGCGAGCATGGACTCGACCCGGCGAAAGTGATCCCGATCGCGCACGGCCGGCCGACCCTCATGACGATTCGGGAAGTCCTGCCGCAGGGCGATGCGGAAGCCGAGGCGCGGGTCATGGAAGAGCGCGAGATGGAAGACCTGGAAGGCGTGCAAGCGATTCCGGGAGCGGCCGACTTGCTGGCCGCGATTCCGCCCGACCGCTGGACGATCGTGACCTCCGGCACGCGTCCCCTGGCGGAGGTCCGATTGCGTTATGTAGGGCTGCCGGCGCCAAAGCAGATGGTGACCGCAAGCGACATTATCAACGGAAAGCCCGACCCGGAGCCGTACCGGAAGGGGGCGGCGGCGCTGCACATGGACCCCAAAGAGTGCGTCGTCATCGAGGATGCGCCCTCGGGCATTCGCGCCGGACATGCCGCCGGTATGCGCGTGATCGCGGTGCCTACCACGTATCCGCGCGCGGAAATTGCGGAAGCCGATTACGTCGTCGAGCGGTTGGCCGAGTTGCGAATCGAATTCACGAACGGTCGAATTGAGGTCGCGCTATCGCGGAAGAGTAATAAGTAACAAGTAATAAGTAGTGCCAGCCGCGGCACTGATCACGCTTATTACTTGTTACTTAATACTGCTTTACAGCAGCGCGATCACGTCGATTTCCACCAGCACATCCTTGGGCAAGCGCGCGGCTTCGACCGTGGAACGAGCGGGTGGGGTGTGGGTGAAGAATTTGGCGTAGGTCTCATTCATGGCGGCGAAGTCGCCCATGCTCTTCAGGAACACGGTGGTCTTCACCACGTTCTCAAGCGAAGAGCCGGCCTCCTGGAGAACAGCGGTCAGGTTTTTCAGGACCCGCTCGGTCTGCGCCACCACGTCGCCTTCGATGAGCTGGTTGGTGGCGGGGTCGAGCGCAATCTGGCCCGAGCAGAAAACGAATCCGTTGGCGCGGATAGCCTGTGAGTAAGGGCCGATGGCCTTGGGCGCACGGGCGGTGGCAACGACTTCTTTCATGAGTCCTCCAGGTGGAACGGCAGATTGTAATTGGCCCGAAGGCGCGCGTCGAATCGGCTTCGTCACCACCCTCGTATGCAAACTATTGCAAAAATAGACACTTCCGGTTCAGCAGAAGAATAATATTCCTTGAAGTGCACTCAAAATCGTGCATGATTGGGGTAGCTCTTCCTGAAAGTCAGGTGTACAAGCCGCGTGGCTTACTCACATTCACGTCTACGAAAAACCTTGGCGGTTGTTCGCGTACTTACCGGGATTGTGTTCGTCTCGATGGGGCTGTTCAAGGTTTCGTCAATCGAATTCGCGCAAGTAATCTTCCCCGATATTGTGGATAGCGGAATTCGCGGCGGGTCGGTGGAGTGGCTACGCCCGGTGCTGGAATGGATCGTGTCGTACGGTCC
>DAISJI010000189.1:0-1689 GCA_036821585.1 Terriglobales bacterium | reverse complement strand
GTCGGCTCGCTCTATCACCGGCACCGGGCCCGCAAATGGGAGCGGGAGGCTGAAGCCGTGCCCGTCCAGGAAACATCTGCCGAGGCCGAATCGAAGGAGCCGGGCAGCTTTGAGGAGTTCGTGGAATCCGAAGCGCGCGCGGTCGGCGAACGTGAAACAGCGGAACGCGCTGTCGCCGAACGCGAAGCCGAGTGGCCTGCGGCGGAGCCGCGCGACACATCCAAGTATTGAGCCGCAAGTCCTGCCGCGGCACGGCGCCCGAAACCGGCTGATATAATTGGGCTTGAGCCCGATGAAAAGCAGCGCAAGCCGCACCAAATTCCCCCGAATTCGCTCGACGACCGTGCTTACTGTCCGCAAGGACGGCAAGGTCGTCATGGCCGGTGACGGGCAGGTCACGCTCGGCGAGAGCGTAATCAAGCACACCGCGCGCAAGATCCGGCGCCTCTATAACGACAAGATACTGGCCGGATTCGCCGGGTCCACGGCGGACGCATTTTCGCTGTTCAGCCGTTTTGAAGCGAAGCTGGAGCAGTATCACGGGAACCTGGGGCGGGCGGCGGTCGAGTTGGCAAAAGAGTGGCGAACCGACAAAGCGCTGCGGCACCTGGAGGCGCTGTTGCTCGTCGCCGACCAGAGCCAGACGTTCCTGATCAGCGGCGCCGGAGACGTCATCGAGCCCGACAGCGGGATCGCTGCGATCGGCAGCGGTGGGCCCTTCGCGCAAGCGGCGGCCCAGGCGCTGATCAGCCACACGGAACTGCCGGCCAAGACGATTGCCGAAGAGGCGATGAAGATCGCCGCCAAGATGTGTATTTATACGAACGACCAGTTCACGTTCGAAGAGTTGTAATCATTTGCGATTTAGTAATTTGTGATTGGTAATTTGTGATTGGACGAGGCTACAAAGCTCTCGCTAAATCACCCCATCACAAATCACTCAATCACCAATTTCCTTATGGCTATTTATCTCCCCCAAATCGCAGACGAAGAACAGATTGGCCTCGACGAGCTGACCCCGCGCGAGATTGTCGCCGAGCTCGATAAGTATGTAGTCGGACAAAACGCGGCCAAGCGCGCTGTCGCCATCGCGTTGCGCAACCGCATGCGCCGGCAGAAACTCACGCCCGAGCTGGCCGAAGAGATTATCCCCAAGAACATCATCATGATCGGGCCGACCGGCGTCGGCAAGACCGAGATCGCACGCCGGCTGGCCAAGCTGGCGAATTCGCCGTTCATGAAAGTAGAGGCTTCCAAGTTCACCGAAGTCGGATACGTCGGACGCGACGTGGAGTCGATGATCCGCGACCTGGTGGAAGTCTCCATCGACATGGTGCGCGAGGAGAAACTGGAAGACGTTGCCGACAAGGCCGAACTCAACGCCGAGGAGCGCCTGCTCGACCTGCTGCTCCCGTCGGTGGTGGGTTTCGCGGGAAATCCGTCGGGCACGGCGATCGAGATCACGCACCCGGATTCGACCAGCCGCACGCGCGAAAAGCTGCGCCAGCAACTGCGCGAGGGCAAGCTCGATGACCGCATCGTGGAGCTGGACGTCCGCGAAAAATCCTTCCCCGCATTCGAGATCGTGTCCAACCAGGGCGTCGAGGACATGGACATCAATATCAAGGACATGCTGCCCAACATCTTCGGCCAGCGCACCAAGAAGCGGAAGATGAAGGTCAGCGAGGC
>DAISJI010000188.1:0-5008 GCA_036821585.1 Terriglobales bacterium | reverse complement strand
TCCGCACGGTGAACCAGCCCTGCGGAAACTCGACCGAGCGTCGAGTAACAAAACAGGGACGGCGAAACTGCCGTCCCTTTTTGTGTGCTCAAAAAACGGGGACAGCGCCCGCTGTCCCCAAGTCACTGTACGGAGGAGAGACTTCTAGAGCGCCGCGCGGCGGACTTTGATCTCGCCGCTCACGCTGTGCAGCTCGAGGTTGCCTTCGCCGTTGCCGATGCGACCGGTCAGGTGATGGCCAACGTATTTCCCATGCTCCACGTCGAGGCCGAATTCGTTGCTGATGTCGCCGCTGACGGTATTGGCGCTCACTTCGACGCTGGCATCGGAAGGAAGAATGGCGATCACGTCGCCACTTACCGAGTGCAGCTTGGTCCTGGCGGCCGCTCGGTTGAAGGTGACCTTGACGTCGCCGGAGACGCTGGAAATTTCCGCGCGTCCGCGCAGTCCTTGTGCATTCACGTTGCCGCTCACGGATGAGACGTGCACTTCGCCGCCGACTCCGTTGATATCCACATCGCCGCTGACGAGCTTCACTTCGTCGAGCGACGCACCCGCGGGAATAGTGAGCGAGTATTCGACCGATGCCAGCGAGCGGCCGTCATGGTCGTCGTCATCATCGCTGTCCCAGTTGCGGTCGGGATACTTGGTGCGAATCACCACGCGGTCGGGCGCGTTCTCGACCACGATCTTCGCTTCCTGGAGGCGCTCCGGCGTGTGCGCGGTCTTGATTGCGTCCACTTTGACGGCGTTCTGGTTCCAGGTGGAGATGTGCACGGCGCCGCTCAGGTTTTTCAACGACACCGTGCCGTTGGCGGAGAGCGGGTAGGTCTGGTGGAATTCCTCGCGTAACTGCTGTGCCGACGCGCTGACGCTGAAGGCAAGTGCCGCTACCGTCCCCAGTATGAATCCGAGTACGACTGTTTTTTGCCGCTTCATCTCTAACTCCCTTCTGCCGCAGTTAGACGGAGGAGAAGGGAATTGGTGAGTGCGGAAGTTTGGGAGCTGGTAAGGGCAAATTGCCAGCGTTACGAGGCGGACGCAGGTTGGCGGCAGGCTTCGTCGATTTCGGCCAGTACGGCACGGGCGGCGGCGGCAGGGTCTTGGTCACCGGTAATCGGACGCCCGACTACCAGGTGCGTCGCTCCAGCACGAATCGCGTTGGCAGGCGTGGCGAAGCGCGCCTGGTCTCCAGCCTGGCTACCAGCGGGACGGATTCCCGGGGTGACGATGGCGAACCCGGTCCCGAGTTCGCGGCGAATCTCAGCCGCCTCGTTGGGAGAGACCACGATACCCGGACACCCGCAGCTCCGAGCCAGCGCGGCCATGCGGAGCGCCTGCTCGCCAACCCGGCCACTGATTCCGATTTCCGCCATGTCGGCATCGTTCAGGCTGGTCAGGACCGTCACGGCCAAAACCATCGGCCCGGATCCCGCCGCTTCTACCGCCGCTTTCAGCATCCTGGATCCGCCCGAGGCGTGGACGGTCAGCATGCTGACCCCGAGCTGCGCGGCGGCGGCGACAGCACCGGCGACTGTATTGGGGATGTCGTGGAATTTGAGGTCGAGAAAGACTTTTCGGCCGGAGGCGACCAGGTCACGAACCACCTGCGGCCCCTCGGCCGTGAAAAGCTGCTTTCCTACCTTGAAAGTGCCGGCCGCCTCGCCAATCTGGCCCGCCAACTTGCAGGCTTCGACGGCGTTGGGGACATCAAGGGCCACAATCAGCCGGTCGCGCGCGTCCATAGCGACTGCGATTGTACGCCTCCTGCGGAGAGGTGGGGATTATCGGCCGAACGACCGGTTATGGCAGGCTCGGTACTCCGGATTGGACAGCCATTTCGACCGGCTTCGCGAGGACTTCAAGCCGAACTGACTGAACGCCTGCGCTGCTCAAACCCAGAACCTTCGCCGCTTTGTAGGACAAGTCGATGATGCGCGAGCGGTATACCGGACCGCGATCGTTGATGCGGACGGTCACATAGCTGCCATTGGCGAGGTTCGTCACCCGGACCAGGCTGCCCATGGGCAGGTTGCGATGGGCGGCGGTCAGGTCGTACATATCGAAGGCTTCGCCGCTGGCGGTTTCCTTACCTTGGAAGTGGGAACCGTACCAGGAGGCCTTGCCGACCTGGTCCCAGAACTTCTTACTCTTTGCCTTAATGCCGACGGCGTTCTTCTTCAGGGAGTTGCTTGTTGGAGGATCCGCTTGGCGGTTTTGCGCCGTCAGGCCGGGGATCGCGAACGCGGTCGCCAGCGTGACAGTGATAAATCGTCGCATGCATTTACCTCGATAGTTTGGCGTTGGTCTGGCCCGAATCTTAAATTAGAAGATTGATCCCGGGTCGTACGGTCCGCCCTCCTCCAAGGTGCGAATCGTGTAAGTCTATATAAACAAAACACAAAAGTCAATTCTGCGGAATCCGGCGCAGACCTTTTTACTTGACTTTTCCGGCCCCAAAGCCTAGGCCGCAAACAGAAAAAAACGACGCGGGCTAACGTCTTGTTATTAGACGGTTTAGGATGCGCCTCCGGTTGGCTGCAATCAGCAATTACCTATAAAGTATTAGTATATAAGTACATTTAATATCTAAAGGCATACACAAGTAGTTACTGACGGCTGGACAAGTCCTGCGCCCCTGCTACACTGCCGCCGATGTCCGCGACTCCCATCGTGCTCAGTATTGCCGGGTATGACCCGTCCTCGGGAGCGGGGGTCACGGCCGACATCAAGACCGCTGCCGCCCACGGCTGCTACGCGGTTACCTGCATTACCGCCCTGACCGTCCAATCCACCGCCGGGGTACGCCGAGTGGAACCGTTGCGGGCGGTAACCGTAGCCGACACCTTGGCCGAACTGGCGAAGGACTTCGAAATCGCAGCGGTCAGGATCGGGATGCTGGGCTCTGCCGAGGTGGCGGACGCCGTGGCTGGATTCCTTGAATCGTCGGCTTTCCCGAATATTGTGCTTGACCCAATTCTGAAGTCCTCGTCCGGCGCCGACCTTTTGGATCCGGCAGGTGTCGAGGTTCTGAAGACCCGTTTGCTACCGCTGGCCGACGTCGTCACTCCCAACATCGACGAGGCCGCCGTATTGGCCGGGATGCCAGTCGAGGACCTTGACGGCATGCGGGCCGCCGCCGGACGGCTCCAGGAACTGGGGGCGCGGGCGGTCGTGGTGACCGGTGGACACTTGCCCGAACCGGTGGATTTGCTCTGCTATGGCGAGATGGAAAGAGAGTATCCGGGGCGGAGGATCGAATCCCGCTCGACGCACGGGACAGGTTGCGCCTTCGCCACGGCGCTCGCCTGCCGGCTGGCACTGGGGTCGGGTTTGACGGACGCAGTAGGGCTGGCCAAGCAATATGTCGCCGATGCCATCGCCTCCGCCGTTCCGATTGGCCGGGGCAAGGGCCCGCTAAACCACTTCATCCGCGGAAAGAGGTGAACTCGGTTATTCGAGCCGCGCCCAGGGGTGATCGGCGTTCTTTAGTCCTTGAGTGGCGTGGCCGCAGAGAGCAAGATGTAAGTATGCGATCGGTCACGGCTGGTTGTGCGCTACTCCTGTTATTCACGGCAACGGTGCTTGCCCAGTCCACTAGACCCCCAGTTAAGACAGGGAATATCTACGTCGGTAGCTTTGGCATGGGTGACGATGCGGAGCAGCTTAAGCTGGCACTGGGATACGAGTTGGCGCGCGTGGGGTTCAAGGTCGTGGATTTCCAGCAACAGGCCGAGTCCACGCTCAGCGGCATAATCACTACGCGCGTCGAAGGCGGCCGGCCGGTGAAGCGCGTTACCGTGTTCCTCACGGACAGAACAGGGAAGAAGCTCTGGAACCAGGACATCGGTTCCACCTCCAGCTCCACCCGGGACGATAAAGAAGGGATTCGCCAGCGCGCCCAGGATATCGCCAAGGTGCTCAAGCAGGATTCCTCGCCGCCCCCGAAGAAGACCGTGAAGCGTTAGCCGGCAAGAATTCTGTCGAAGGTTGTTGGTCCCGGTGGCGCCTTCAGTCCGAAATACCAAGTTGCACCCAAAGAGAATGTCCGGCCAGAGCAGGCCGGGCATTCTTCCCGGTAATTCACCAAGTCACAAAATCAGCGAATCTATTGCCGCCGAGGATCCGGAAGTACCGGCCAAAACGACGCAGTGGCTGGTGTGGTCGTTATTGAACAGATGGCTCAAGTATCAGCGTGTTATGTTCCTCGGTGTTTATGACTATTTGCAGCGTACACCTTCAAGTACGCGGGATTCGACTATGAAAACCCCAGTTCATGAGCTCGACGAAGCTTCGGATAGGTCCGCGCAAAACCACGATCCGGCCGTTCCCGGCCGCACCACCGGTATGCTGGATATCGTCACCGAAGTCCGACGTAAAGAGGCTCTCCTGAAGACGGGGGCCTTACAGAACGCGATTCTCAACAGTGCCAACTTTTCGAGTATCGCCACTGACGAGAAGGGCGTCATTCAATTATTCAATGTCGGCGCCGAGCGCATGCTGGGGTATGCGGCCGCCGATGTGGTCAACAAGATTACTCCCGCCGACATCTCCGATCCTCAGGAGGTGATATTTCGCGCTGTTACCTTGAGCGCCGAACTCGCGACCACAATTACACCCGGTTTCGAGGCATTAGTTTTCAAGGCCTCACGCGGCATCGAGGACATTTACGAGCTGACCTACATCCGCAAGGACGGCAGCCGCTTTCCGGCGGTCGTGTCGGTCACCGCGCTGCGCGACGATCAAGGCGCCATCATCGGCTACCTGTTGATCGGCACCGATAATACCGCGCGCAAGCAGGCCGAAGAGGCTCTGCTTAAAGCGGGGGCCTTACAGAATGCGATTTTCAACAGCGCCAACTTTTCGAGTATCGCCACCGACGCCAAGGGCGTCATTCAGATCTTCAACGTCGGCGCCGAACGCATGCTGGGTTACGCGGCCGCCGACGTGGTCAACAAGATCACCCCGGCCGACATTTCCGATCCGCAGGAAGTGATTGCACGCGCCA
>DAISJI010000187.1:2604-5051 GCA_036821585.1 Terriglobales bacterium | reverse complement strand
TAATAGCGCAGACGTGCGGGAAGCGTTTTGTCGGCGAGTGAAGCCGTCAGGTCGGCGAGTAACTCGGCGGACGTACGGTACACAACGCGGTAGCCCTGGACGCAGACTTTCTGCCCCAAGGCCTGAATAATGTGACTCTTTCCGATTCCGCTCCAGCCGACCATGATCAGGTTGTTGCAGCGCCGGATGAAATCGCCGGTGGCCAGTTCCTCGATCTGCACGCGGTCGAAGGCTTTGGGATTGAACTGCCAGTCGAACCCCTCCAAGGTCTTGCTGTCCGCAAAGCGAGCTTCCCGGATCCGCCGCGCGACGGCGCGTTCCCGGCGCGCGTCGGCCTGCGTCCCCAACAGCAGGTCGAGGAAGTGCAGATGAGAGAGCTTCTCTTTCTCCGCTCTGGACAGCAACTCGTCCAGCGATACGCCTTCCAGCGGAATCCCCAGCGTCGTGCAGTGGCTCAAACACCGGTCACGCAGAGGGGTCGTCGTCTTCGTCGCTTTCATCGTGGGTCACCGTTTCTTCCAGTAGCGCCTGATACTCCGCCGTGGAGCGAGTGGATACGGGAGACTGCCGGAGGATCTCATCGAGCTGGTCCTGCGCCTCGGCTTGCAGCGATTCCCATCCGGATCGGGGACGTGCTTGCGCCGCCAGGATCCGCTCCACCGCCGACCAGGAGAAAGCGCGGTAACGGGTGGCGCGCTGTAGTGCGCGCGCCAGGTCCTCGCGATGATACGTGGCAAGCAGGCCCAGCACGCGTGCAGCTTCATCTTTGCCACGGCGCCTGGTGCGGACCAGTTCGTCGAGGAACAGGACTCCCTCCGGGCCGAACTCCGCAAAACGCTGTTTCAGCAGCTCGTATTTCTGATGGTGATCGCGCCCGGGAGAATGCTCGGCAAGAGTGCGCTTTTCCCCACTGGTTCCGGAAGGATACAACTCATGGCGGGCGATCTCCTTCACGTCGGGGCCGTAGACGATCAGTTCTTTCTCGGTGATGCGTACCGGCAGCAGTTCTCCAATGCGCTGCCACGGCACGGAGTAGAAGTTCTGCAGGTACGCCACATGACCTTCCGGATTCACCGTCCGGTAGAAGACCTGGGCGGTGTCGTAGGCTCGCGCCGGTAAACTCAGCAGGTGCGGTTTCTCTTCCTCATAGAGATCGATGGGCCGGCGCTTGGTTTCCCGGTGCAAATGCACGTCGGCGATGTCGGCAAGCCAGAGTGCCGCGGTCTCGTTGAGGTGCTCCAGCGAAGTGAACGTGCGGCCGTTGAGCAGGTTGGTTTCGAGGTAGGCAAATGGCCGTTCCACTTTCCCTTTCGTCTGCGGACGATGGGGGCGGCATGCCCAGGGTTGATAGCCGTAGTGCGTGGCGAACGACAGGAACCTGGTGTTGTAAATCGGCTGGTCGCCGTCATAGCCAGTTACTACCACTTTCATGTTGTCGTATAGACAGGTGGCGCACAGACCACCGAAGTATTCGAAGGCCCGCACGTGTTCCCGGATGGTGGTGGCAAAGTCCTGCGTCTCCACAAACCGCACGTACTGGCGGCGGGAGTAGGCCAGAATGTAGCTGAAGGCATGCACGCGGCGCCGCCCCTCGGCGGTGAAGGAGATGTCGTACGGCGAATAATCCATCTGTGATTGCACTCCTGGACCGGTCTCGAATCGCCGCACGGGCGGTTTCGGTGCGTGCGGCCGGAGCACACGCAGCCGGTCCCGTACGATCGTGTAGCGGCCTTGGAAACCCAGCCGGCACAACTCCTCATGCAGGCGGACCGCCGTGATGTTCGGATAGCGCTCCAGCAGTTGTGCAATGTGATCGGCGAATGGGTCCAGCACGCTGGGCCGTCGCCGGCGCTCTACTTCCACCGCTCCCGTCCTTTGTTGCTCGTGACCCGCCAGCACGCGGCCCACGCTCTTGCGGGCGACTCCCAGCAGTTTGGCAATGCGGCGTTGCGAAGCACCGCCGTAGTGCAGGCGGACGATCTCGTTGCGCGTCGATTCCTTCATGTGCGCTCCAGTTCGCCGACGAAGTCCCGGCTCAGCGCGGCCACCGATCCGGCGTCCCGTGCGAGCCTTTGGAAACGAGGCAACAAGATCACCCGATCCTCCGGCGTCAGCCCCGTGCGCCCATGGTGTGCCAGCCACACCTCCATGCGCCCCAGCACATCCAGCAGCATCCCGACTCGCTTCCATACCTGGTTTCCGGCTTCGCTCAGCCGCGGATCGCGCACCGCGGGGAGCACTCCCTTGGCCTGCGAGAGCGCTTCGCGAGGATGCGCCAGGAGATACTCTTGCTGGCGACGTTCGGAACATCGCAGCCAAAGGTCCACCACGCCGCCCAACTCCGCGCTCGACAGCGCCTCGCGCCGGATCGCTTCCAGCACTTCCGTCTGGTTGCCCTGCGGCAACCGCACGATCTGTCGCGCCGCGGTGGGCGTCAACAAGCCCAC
>DAISJI010000187.1:0-2504 GCA_036821585.1 Terriglobales bacterium | reverse complement strand
CGTTTGAAACCGTCGATCAGTTCGTAGCGGTCCTGGCGCCGGCACACGACGACCGGCGACAACTGCCCATAGCGCTCCAGCGACCGCGCCATGGCGCGTTCCGCTTCCGGCACGTGTAAGCGATAGCGTCCGTAGTGTTCGCCGATCTCCTCCCACTTCAGATCGAGCAGATTGTTGTCGGCCCAGCGCAGCACTCGCGTCCCCTTCCTTGCGGGACAGGTTGAATGTAAGCCAGTGGCCGGCGCCGATCAATACGTCACGGTTAACTGGCGGTGCCATTCCCACCGCCTGGACACCACACCGCGCGCGGATTCCGCTCAACCGGCGCGTATCCGTTGCCAGTGCCGCTCACGCTCCCAGACGCGCTCCATCGCACGCCGGCACTCATGCGAGCAGAAGTGTTGCGATGGCGAGCGACGCTGGCGCACGAACCCCGTGTAGCAGCCAGGACGGTCACAACAGGTGTCGAAAAAACTTCTTAGTGATTACCCTCGCGGCGTCTGGAACTGCTTCACTTGTCGGTGGTTTTCGGTCCCTGACACGCTTCCGATAGCGCCGGCTTTGCCCGTTCCGTTGCTGTTTGCCGGTCGCAGTGTCCCGGTATCTCTCCTGGGCTTTCCACCGCGACCAGGCCCGCGCCGCCTTCCGGCACTGCTCGCTGCAATAGCGCTGCCGCGCATGTCGCGGCCGAAAGTGCTGCTCACATCCTTTGAGCAGACACCGCCGGGAGCGGGGCCGGCGCACCAGCCGTTTGCGTCGGCCGCCCTCTTGATTTTCGGGATGGCTTGTAGCACTCTCGGGAGGGCCCAAGGGAGGTCATTGCTCCCAGAAGCTCTGCCCCGGAGGGGATGGCACTCCTCTCCGGGGCGCAGCCGATCTTCAGGTCAGTAACGGAATCAACAACTCTATCGCACAGATTGGATTTTGGCTGGGCCCGCTTCCCCGGTGTTCGCAATTTTCTTCGCCAGCGCGGCAGACCCAAACGGCTGCGCTGCTGCATCGGGGGCGCGGGGCGGAGCGTCGGTTGGCCCCGAGCCGGAGTACAATGATCTCGCCAGGCGAAACGGAAGCAGGCACTGCAGGGATGCAACCATTGCCGAGGGATAACCTGGCGGGCTCATCGAGACGATGACCGGAGCGCGGAGGCGCGTGCCTCTGCGCTCTCCAAAAACACCCATCGGATCGGTAGACCCCTATGCCTTGAAAATCCCCGCCCGAAGGGCGGAATGCTTGTTCACGACACCAAGCCACACTGTCTCCACTCACCGCCATCGAGCATTCGCGGTGTGGCTCCGCCTGGCCCGCCAAAATGGCTCCCTCCCCCGCCGCCACTAACAAATCCACAACACTGCTGTCCAAAACAGACAGAAATCTAGCGACCCATGTTGGTGGGGTGCGCTCCTGCCAGGTGTCGAGATTTACAACGGAAATCCTTCGGATTTCATGAACTCCGGGATTTGTGGGTGTTGCCGGGGTCTCGTCTGATGGAAGTCCGCCTCAGATTCGTCTAATCTCGTTTTCTTCTTGCAACGCTCGTAACACTTGTAACACCATCAGTTATGCGACAGGCACTCAAGTTATCGATATTGATCGTCGATGATCATCTGCTCATTCGTCTGGGCCTGAAGCAGGTACTTGGTCACGAGTTCCGGGACGTCGTCTTTGGCGAGGCCGAAACCGCCGCGGAAGCCCTGGCTCAAATCAAGGCAAAGCCTTGGCGTCTCGTGATTCTCGACGTCAGCCTCCCCGATGACGATGACGGCCTCTCTGTCCTGCGGGAGGTCTGCACCCGTCGTCCTCAGGCCGCGGTACTCGTCCTGGGTAAGCACCCGGATTCCCAGTACGCCGCCCGTTCCCTGCAACTCGGTGCCTCGGGTTATGTTTCAAAGAGCTCCGGCCGTTCCGATCTGCTGAAGGCGGTCTCGAATGTCCTCGATGGCAAGAAGCACTTTAGTGAATCGGTTCGCCGGGAAGTTCACAGCCTCAGATCCGCTGCTCCCCACGCCGATCTCTCAGCCCAGGAATACAAGGTCTTGCTGTCGGTTGCGGCAGGCAGGCGCACCCTCGAGGTCGCAGCCGAATTGAACCTGAGCGCCAAGACGGTCAGCACGTACAAACATCGCGCACTGCACAAACTGGGCATCGAATCCACAGCCGGCCTCGTTCACTATCTGATCGACCACAAGCTCTCCTAATGCGCGGCTTTCAGGGACACGTCATCCAGCCACGCCTCTCCCTTGATCTTGTTGTCGAACTTCCATGACGGCATGCGGCAAACCTGAACCAGGATCAGACGTGTGCCCGCCCGAATCCGGCGCCTCTTCTCCAGCCGTGTCCAATCGTTCGTCCCCCTCAACTGCTCCGTATAGACGTCCAACCGCGCGCTCGACTCCGGATCGAAGATGTGGAAGCGGATTCCCTCGTCTGTGGTGAGGTCTCTCGTTCGCGCATAAGCCTGGAAGACGTATTCGCCCGTGCGCGCGCACACCGTCTGGGCCGCGTGC
>DAISJI010000186.1:2918-5156 GCA_036821585.1 Terriglobales bacterium | reverse complement strand
GCGGCGCTGATCTGGATGGCCGAACGCACGCCGCGAGCGGTCACCGCCGACCATCTCACGCTGCTGGGGTTGGGCGCGCAGTTGCTGGCGGGAGTTTCTTACGCGCTGGCACGGTGGAACCGCTACGCGCTGTTTGCGGTCATCTTTTTTATTGCGCTGAACTGGCTGGGCGACAGCCTGGACGGTACGCTGGCGCGCGTGCGCAAACAGCAGCGACCGCGGTACGGGTTTTACGTCGACCACATGGTGGACACGTTCGGTGCGTCGTTCCTGATGCTGGGACTGGCTGCGTCCGGCTATCTGCACTGGCAGGTCGGGCTGGCGATGCTGATTGCTTTCCTGGTGTTGTCGATTGAAACCTATCTGGCGACGTACGCCGTCGATCGCTTTCACATGTCGCACGGACTGTTTGGGCCGACGGAGATCCGCATATTGCTCATCGTTGGGACGCTCGCGCTCTATTTTCATCCGTACGCGCATCTGTTCGGGCGCGATTTCCTGCTGTTCGACATTGGCGGGACAATCGGCGCGGCGGGAATGATTCTGCTGGCCGTGATCGCGACCGTGCGGCATACCATCGAGCTTTATCGCACGGAACCATTAAAATAGAAGCAATGAAACGCTCCGGAACAGCCGATTTGCCGCTGCATGGCGGGCGTGTACCGCAGTGGCTCGCGGAGCGCATGACGCGATTGGGAACGGCGATCTCCGAAGCCGTCATCGCGGACTACGGCGCGCCGGATTTGCTGTCGAGGCTGAGTGACCCGTTCTGGTTCCAAGCGCTCGGGTCGGTGATGGGGATGGATTGGCACTCGTCGGGGATCACCACGAGCGTGATGGGCGCGCTGAAGCGCGGGCTCAATCCGCGAGCGCACGAGTTGGGAATCTACATCTGCGGTGGGCGCGGAAGGCACTCGCGCAAAACGCCCGATGAACTGCGCGAGATTGCCGGACGCACGGGTGCGGATGGCGATGCGCTGGTCCGGGCAAGCCGTCTGGCCGCCCGCGTGGACAACAACGCGATCGCCGACGGATTTCAGCTCTACCTGCATAACTTCATCCTGACCAAGACCGGCGAATGGGCGATTGTGCAGCAGGGGATGAACGACGCGACCAGCATGGCGCGGCGCTATCACTGGCATTCGGCGACGGTGCGCGATTTCGTTTGCGAGCCGCACACCGGGATCGTCGGGGAGAACGTGGGGACGATCATGAACCTGGTGGACGGGCGGGCGCGTCCGGCACAGACCGCGCTGCTGGAGGTCGCGGCTGCGAATCCGGAGAAAACGCTGGCGGAAGCGCGAAAGCTGGTCATGCCCGCGCACCACGATGTTCGAGCGGAAAATATAGACCTGAAGCGGCTGGGCGCGGTGCTGGCGACAGCTTACGAACGGCAGCTCAGCGATTTCGCGTCGTTGCTGCTGCTCGAGAAGCTGGGTCCACGCACGTTGCAGTCGCTGGCGCTGGTGGCTGAAGTCGTACACGGCACGCCGACGCGCTTCAGTGATCCGGCGCGGTTCTCGTTCGCGCACGGCGGCAAGGACCGGCACCCATTTCCGGTGCCGCTCAAGACCTACGACGAGACGCTGGGCGTGCTGCGGAGCGCGCTCGACAAAGCCAAGGCCGGGGACCGCGAAAAACTCGATGGATTCAAACGCCTCGACGACTTCGTCCGAGCGGTCCAAATGCAGCGGCAGCCGGAAGCGGACTTCGACGCCGTGATCCAGCACGAACACGCAATCTCGAAGTCACTGGACGGGCGGAGCGTATTTGATGACAAACCGGCGCGTCGCACGCCTGCCAAAAAACAGCTAGAGCTGTTCAAGCCGTAACTGTAAAAGCAAGGGGTCCTTCGACTCGGCCGCGTTCCCGCTCAGGATGACAGTTCATTCAACGCCGCTAGATGCCCAAGTCTTTCAATCGCTCCACGGGACGGGCGAGGACGGCCTTTCTGCCGCGCACCACAAGCGGGCGTTGGATGAGTTCCGGGTTGGCGGCCATGATGCGGATGAGTTCGTCGTCGGAGAGGTCCTTGCCGGCAACCAGCTTCTTGTACTGCTCTTCTTTCGTGCGTACCGCGTCCTGCGGCTTCAATCCGCCAGCGCGCAGGATCTTCTTCAGTTCAATTGCGGAGAGCGGGTGCTCCAGGTAGTTCACGTACTCGACATTCTTGTCGGCCAGGAGACTCCTGACCTGGCGGCAGGTGCTTCAGGTGGGCTTTTCGTAAACGACAATCTT
>DAISJI010000186.1:0-2818 GCA_036821585.1 Terriglobales bacterium | reverse complement strand
GACGCGAACCGGCTTTACGTCGCGGTGCTCGGGCATCCGTATGGGCCGAATGAAGAGCGCGGGATTTTTCGCTCGACCGATGGCGGGCAGACGTTCCAAAAAGTTCTGTACAAGGACGAGAACACGGGCGGGTCGGACGTGCAGATCGATCCCGCGCATCCGGATACGGTGTATGCGTGCCTGTGGGAAGCGCGAGAGGGCGCATGGGAAAACGGCGATTTCGCCGGCATTAGCGGCGGAGTGTTTAAGTCCACCGACGGCGGCACGACGTGGAAGCAACTGAAGGGCGGCTTGCCGGAGGTGGTGCAGGCAAACTTGGCAATCGCGCCGTCGAACCCGAACCGCATTTACGCCACGGCGGCGTCGTTGCGGGGCGTGGGCATCTACCGCTCGGAAGACGCAGGCGGGACTTGGACGAAGATCACCGACGATCCACGTCCCGCGGGCCGCATCGGCGGCGGCGACCTGGCGGTGCCGAAGGTCGATCCAAAGAATCCTGACGTCGTGTACATCACCAGCACGGTGAGCTGGAAGTCCACCGACGGCGGAAAAACCTGGAACGCGCTGCGCGGCGCACCCGGCGGCGACGATTACCAGAACATCTGGATCAATCCGAACAATCCGGACATCATCCTGCTCGGCAGCGACCAGGGCGCGGTGGTCACGGTGAATGGCGGGCAGTCGTGGAGCGATTGGTACAACCAGCCGACGGCGCAGGTGTACCACGTGACGGCCGACAACGCATTCCCCTACCGGTTGTGCAGCGGGCAGCAGGAGAGCGGGTCGGTGTGCATCTCCAGCCGCGGCAACGACGGCGAGATCACCATGCGCGAGTGGCATCCGGTGGCGGCCGACGAGTACAGCTACGTTGCCCCCGATCCCTACGATCCCGACATCGTCTATGGCGGCAAGGTAACGAAATACGACCGGCGCACGACGCAGGTGCAGTCGATTTCGCCGAAGCCGTTGCGATCGCCCGATTTCAGAATGCTGCGCACCGAGCCAGTGGTGTTTTCGCCGGCGGACAAGAAGACGCTGTTCTTTGCGGGCAACACGATCTGGAAGACGATGGACGGCGGCAATACGTGGACGCAGATCAGCCCGGACCTGACGCGCAAAACCTGGGACGTGCCGGCGTCGGTGGGGAAATATCGCGATACACCGCAGGCCAAGCCGACGCAACGCGGCGTCGTGTACGCGCTTGGGCTTTCTCCGACCGACGTGAACCTGATCTGGGCGGGCACCGACGACGGGCTCATCCACGTAACGCGCGATGGCGGGAAGAATTGGAGCGACGTCACCCCGCCGACGCTTGCGCCGTGGATGAAGGTGTCGATTATTGACGCCGGTCACTTTGACAATCAGACGGCCTATGCGGCGATCAATACGCTGCGGTTGGACGACATGCGTCCGCACATCCTGCGCACGCACGATGGCGGCAAGACCTGGACGGAGATCGTGAATGGCATTCCGCCCATCGCGCCGGTGAACGTGGTGCGCGAGGACCCGAAACGCAAAGGGCTGCTATTCGCGGGCACGGAGCGCGAGGTGTACGTGTCGTTCGACGACGGTGATCACTGGCAGTCGTTGCGCCTGAACATGCCGGCGACGTCGATCCGCGACCTCATTATCAAGAACCACGACCTCGCGGTGGGCACGCACGGCCGCGGCTTCTGGATCCTCGATAACATCACGCCGCTGTACCAGATTGACGTCAACCCGCAGACGTTTTCTCCGACCGGCGGATCCCGCGAACGCGACGTCATTCTCTTTCAGCCGCAAGACGCGATGCGGGTGCGCTGGAACACCAATAGCGACACGCCGCTGCCGCCCGAGGTTCCGGCCGGCGAGAACCCACCCGATGGCGCGATGATTGATTACGCGCTGCAGTCGAACGCGTCGGGGCCGGTGACAATTGAGATCACCGATTTGGCCGGCAAGTTGGTACGCAAGTACTCCAGCGCCGATCCGGTGGAGCCGATGGATCCGATGCTGGCGATTCCGAAGTACTGGCCGCGTCCGCCGCAGACGCTGTCCGCCGAAGCGGGCATGCACCGCTTCCTGTGGGACCTGCATTATCCGCCAGTACCGGGAGTGCGCGCGGAGTATCCGATCTCAGCGGTCGCGCACAACACCGCACCGGCGCCGACGTCGCCGTGGGTCGCGCCCGGGCAGTACATGGTGAAGCTCACCGCGAACGGCAAATCGTATGTGCAGCCGCTGAAGGTCAATCTCGACCCGCGCGTCACGACAGCGGCGGCGGGAATCGAGCAACAATTCACGCTGTCGAAGCAGCTCTATGATGATGCGATGACAATCACCGGCGCGATTGAGCAGTCACGCGCGTGGCGCCAGCAGTTGTCGCACGCGCCGCAACCAGGACCGGCAACGGACGCGATCAAGGCATTTCAGCAGAAGCTGGATGCGGTGGTCGGACGCGAAGCAGGACGCCGCGGTGGTCCTCCGCCGCAGGGACAGCAGCCTCCGGCAGAGTCGCTGAACCAGGTCCGCGCGTCGTTGCTTGCGCTGATGGACCAACTGCAGCAGGCCGACGTTGCGCCGACACAGCCCCAGACGGTCGCGATCACCGAGCGCAGGAAAGCGGTCGCCCCGGCGATGGCGCGCTGGGAAGAGTTCCGGAAGACGGACCTGCCGGCGCTGAACCAGCAGTTGAAGGCCGCGGGACTGCCGGAAATAAAGTAATGAGCGAGGTGCCACGGGAAATCTGTTGCGCCGCCTCGACGACAGTGATCTTGCACCCGGCCTGGGCCAGCAGAATGGCCGCCGACAGGCCGTTGGGACCCGATCCCACCACGAT
>DAISJI010000185.1:0-5168 GCA_036821585.1 Terriglobales bacterium | reverse complement strand
TCCTTCGTTACGCTCACCACCTCGCCGGTGTTCGCGTCCACCTGCACCTCGGAGATGTCCTTGGATCCGGGCGTGGCGATGTCGAACGACCACACCAGCTTCCCTTTCTCGTTCTCCAGTTCCGCTTCCTTCACCGTCCCGTTCGGCACCTTGGCCAACGCGGTCTTGGTGGCTTCTGCTTTCGATATCTTCGGGTGCGGCTTCGCACTCTTGGCCGGCGTTTGCGCCACCGCGACTCCCACCAGCAGGAACAGGGTCAACAACCGAAACACATTGCGCATGACTGCCTCCATGGATGGCGATGATACGCCTGCCATATGTGGCCCCGGCTGCCCACAGCCGGGGCGATCGCGCAACAACACTTATTTACAAACTCCAACGCGTACCTCCTCCAACTTCCGCGTATATACTTCCCCTTCTTTTCCCAAATCCCAGCGCTGGAGTTGAACGATGCGCCTCACCGTCACCGCCCTCGCCATCCTTTCTCTGCTTGCGCCCGCCGCCGCCCAGACCAACGCGCCGCGTATCGGTCAGTCAAGAGAAGATGTCCAGAAAGCCCAGGCGGACAGGACCGCAAAGCGGGAACAGAAACCGGAAGCGAAGAAAGACGAGGCCAAGCCCGCGGCCATCGACGACAAGAAGCCGGAGGGCCAGGGCGAGGGCGCCGAAGGACGCCGTCCGCGCGACCCGATGTCGGCGACGACCTTCAACGGCCTGCGCATGCGCCTGGTCGGTCCGGCGGTGATCAGCGGACGCGTCAACGCCTTCGCCGTCAATCCCGGGAACCGCGCCGAATATTACGCCGCCGCTGCCTCCGGCGGATTGTGGAAGACCATCAACGCCGGCACCACCTGGACCCCTGTCTTCGATGGCGAAGCCTCTTACTCGATCGGCACGGTCGTCCTCGATCCGAAGAACCCGGCCGTCGTTTGGGTCGGCACGGGCGAGAACAACGCGCAACGCTCCGTGTCCTGGGGCGATGGCGTTTATAAGTCCGAAGACGGTGGCAAGAGCTGGAAGAACATGGGCCTGAAGAAGTCGGAGCACATCGGGCGCATCGCCATCGACCCGCGCGATAGCCGCGTGGTGTATGCCGCGGCGCAGGGCCCGCTGTGGAGCGCCGGCGGCGACCGCGGCCTCTTTAAGACCGTCGACGGCGGCAAGACTTGGAAGAACGTCCTGCCCAACGTGACCGAGAACACCGGCGTCACCGACGTCGTCCTCGATCCCGATAATCCCGACACCATTTACGCCGCCACCTGGCAGCGTCGTCGCCACGTCTTTACTTACATCAGCGGCGGCCCCGACAGCGCCATCTACAAATCCACCGACGCCGGCGAGACCTGGACCAAGCTCCGCTCCGGCCTCCCCACCGAAGACACCGGCCGCATCGGCCTGGCCATTGCGCCCACCGACTCCAGCATGCTCTACGCGACCATCGAAGCCGCCAACCAGCGCAGCGGTATTTACCGCTCTACCGACCGCGGCGCCACCTGGGAGCGCCGCAGCAACTCCGTCGCCCAAGGAATGTATTACGCACAGCTCACGGTGGATCCAAAGAACGCGGAGCGGGTGTACATGCTGAACGTCATTCTGCAGGTGTCGAATGACGGCGGGAAGACGTTTCGGCCGCTGGGAGAGCGCAGCAAGCACGTGGACAATCACGTGATCTGGGTCGATCCCAACGACAACAACTTCTACCTGGTCGGCTGTGACGGCGGGGTTTACGACAGCTACGACCGTGGCGCCACGTGGAACTTCAAGGGCAACCTGCCGCTGGGACAGTTCTACGACGTGACCTACGACTTCGCCAAGCCGTTCTACAACGTGTACGGCGGCACGCAGGACAACTCGTCGTGGGGCGGGCCGTCGCGGACCAAGAGCGCCAGCGGCATCGTGAACTCCGACTGGTTCCAGACGCATGGTGGCGACGGCTTCCGCTCGCAGGTGGACCCGGAAGATTCCAACATTATTTATGCGGAGCTGCAGTATGGCGACATCGTGCGCTTCGACCGCCGCACGGGCGAGAGCGTTGGCATCCAGCCGCAGGAAGAAAAGGGCGGAGCGCCGAACCGCTGGAACTGGGACTCGCCGATGCTCATCAGCCCGCACTCACATACGCGGCTCTACTTCGCGTCGCAGCGGCTGTACCGGTCCGACGATCGCGGCGACACGTGGAAGCCGGTCAGCGAAGACCTGACGCGCTCGCTCGACCGCAACAGCCTCCCGGTCATGGGCAAGATATGGAGCGCGGACGCGGTCGGCAAGAACGAGAGCACGTCGTTCTACGGCAACATCGTGGCGCTGGCGGAGTCGCCGAAGAAGGAAGGCGCGATCTACGTCGGCACCGACGACGGGCTGATCCAGGTCACCGAAGACGGCGGGCAGCGCTGGACCAAGCACGAAAAATTCCCGGGCGTGCCGGACAATACATTCGTCGCGCGGCTGGTGGCGTCGCCGAACACGGCGAATGTCGTGTATGCCGCGTTCGACAATCACAAAAACGGCGACTACAAGCCCTACCTGCTGCGCTCCACCGACGCGGGCAAGAGTTGGACGTCGATTGCGGCGAACCTGCCGGAGACGGGCCCGGTGCTGGCCGTCGCGGAAGACACGGTCAACTCCAATCTGCTCTTTGCGGGCACCGAGTACGGTCTGTGGTTCTCCATCGACGCGGGCAGGAAGTGGGTGCAGCTCAAGGGGAACTTCCCCACCATCTCCGTGCATGACCTCGTGGTCCATCCGCGCGAGGGCGACCTGATCGTGGCGACGTTCGGCCGCGGGATCTACATCCTCGACGATCTGACGCCGCTGCGGTCGCTGTCGGAAAAAACGCTGGCGGAAAAGGCAGTCACATTCCCGGTGAAGGACACGCTCATGTACGTGCAGATGCGGCCGGTGGGCGGACGCGGCAAGGCGCACCTGGGCGAGAGCTACTACACTGCGGATAATCCACCTTACGGCGCAGTCTTCACCTATTACTTGAAGGACAAGCTGAAATCGAAGAAGGAGAAGCGGCAGGATGCCGAACGTGCTTTGGGGCGCCAGAACCAGCCGCTTCCCTACCCGACGCCGGAGCAGTTCCGCGCCGAGGCGGAGGAAGAAACGCCGTCGGTGTTCGCCGTGGTCTACGACGCGAACAACCAGCCCGTCCGCCGCCTGAACGCCAACAATGCGCCGGGCTTCCAGCGGATCGCGTGGGACTTGCGGTATCCGGCGCCATCGTTGCCGGCGGAACGTCCGGAGGGTGCTACGGACGAAGACTTTGGCGGCGGTTTTCAGCGCGAGTCGGGCGGGCCGCTGGTTATGCCGGGCAAGTACACGATCAAGCTGTTCAACAAGGCCGAGGGGACGGTAACGGAAATCGGGCAGGCGCAGACGTTTAACGTCGCGTCCGATGCGGCGTCACCGGTGCGTCCGGAAGACCGGCAGGCGCTGGCGGAATTCCAGCAAAAGGTAGTGAAGCTGTACCGGGCGCTGAGCGGGTCGATCAGCACGGCGAACGAAACCCGGACGCAGTTGCGGGCGATCAAGCGGGCGCTGAACGAAACGCCGGCGGCGGACGCGAAGCTGGCCAGGACCGCCGAGCAGCTCGACATGCAGGTCATCGAGTTCCTGCGCGCGGTGCGCGGCGACACGGTGCTGGCGCAGAGAAATGAGAACGTGCCGCCGTCGATCAACGAGCGGGTGCAGAACATCATGAGCGGCGAGCGGCAGGCGATCCAGCGTCCGACGCAGACGCACATGAACAACTACACCATCGCAGCCGAGGAGTTCTCCGGCGAATTGTCGAAGCTGCGCAAGATCGTGGACGTTGACCTGCGCGACCTGGAAAAGCAGATGGAAGCAGCCGGAGCGCCGTGGACGCCGGGTCGCGTGCCGGAGTGGAAGGAATAACGAGTACTGCAGGGTGGCCCACCCAAGCCGCTGTTGCTTGGGTGGAGCGTCCGAAAAACCTAACCGCTGACTAACTAAGGATAGATTCGGATCTAAAGGAGTAACGCAATGAAGAAGATCATGCTTTTGGTTTTTGTGTTCACTACCGCGTTCTCGGTATTTGGCGAGACCGGTTATCGCGTGCAAACTCGTTACCCGGTCCCCGGCGACGGCGGCTTCGATTACGTCTACATCGACAGCGCGGCACGCCGGGTTTATCTCTCCCACGGTACGCAGGTCGACGTGATCGACGCCGACAGCGGCAAGGTCGTCGGTACCATCGCTGACACACCCGGCGTGCACGGCGTTGCCATTGCGTCGGAATTCAAGCACGGCTTCACCAGCAATGGGCGGGAAAACAAGGTGTCCATGTTCGATCCGTCGACACTTGCGCTTATCAAGAAGATCGATGTCGGTAAGGGACCGGACGGCATCTATTACGACCCTGCGACCAAGCGAGTGTTTACCAACAACCACGGTTCGCACGACATATCGGCCATCGACGCGAACTCGGGCGAGGTGGTCGGCACCGTCAAGCTCAACGGGGACGGCGAACAGGCCGTGCTTGGCGGCGACGGCCTGGTGTACGTCAACAGTGAGGACACCGCCGAAGTGGTCGTCTTCGATCCGAAGTCGCTCGAAGTCAAGAACCGCTTCCCGATTGGCGTCGCCAAGACTCCCACCGGCCTGGCCTACGATCCCAAGTCGAAGCGGCTGTTCATCGGCACCCGCGAAGAACCCAAAATGGTTGTCATGGACGCGACCAACGGAAAGGTCATCGGCAGCTTTCCCATCGGCAAAGGTGTGGATTACGCGGCGTTCGATCCACAATCGAAGCTGGTTTTCTTCTCTTGCGGCGAAGGCACGCTGAGCATCTACCACGAGAAATCAGCGGACGAGTATGAAGACGCGGGAGCGGTGAAGACCCAGCCGAGCGCCAAGACCATGGCCTTTGACCCGAAGACGAAAAAGATCTTCTTGTCGGCCGCTGAGATTACAGAAATACCGGCGGCAGATCCGACGCAGCGTCCCCGGCGCAGCATCAAACCTGGGTCGTTTGTCGTGCTCGTCGTATCGAAGTGATTGATCCTGGGCCACACGCCGAGTAACGAGTAACGAGAGAAGGTGGGGAGAAGTTCCGCGCCTTTGGCTCTGTGACAACACCCACACATCGCGCCGAAGGGCGCGAGTAAGAACGAATCTCAGCGGCGCGATGTGTGGGGCACCCGCAA
>DAISJI010000184.1:1632-5176 GCA_036821585.1 Terriglobales bacterium | reverse complement strand
TATCGCAAGCAGCAGCCCGGCTCCAGCACCAGCGCGGAGTAATCTACATCGTATTTAGATGTATTGTGCAGGTTGCCCCGCCCTTCCGCCCGCTTTTGGCGGAGGGTGGGGAT
Source organism: Terriglobales bacterium (assembly GCA_036821585.1). Lineage (GTDB taxonomy): Bacteria > Acidobacteriota > Terriglobia > Terriglobales > Acidobacteriaceae > DAISJI01. Next base: position 5,063 of record DAISJI010000184.1, on the reverse strand, counting down.
ATTTCTCACAATGGCCGAAGCCCTCTTCATCATTCTGGTACTGGGAATTCTGGCTCTCGCGGCGGGCTTATTCTTCGGCGGAGTCCTCGACAAAATCGTCCATTCCCGCAAGGACTGCCCTTTGTGTTGGGAAAGCATCCCTTCCAGCGCGGAGACCTGCCCCAAGTGCAAAGCTAAGTTGTAAGCAGTTGGACGAACGAGCTAGCCATTGGCGTTTGCCGTTGGCGCGAACGGCGTTTGGGCCAGCAGGCGTCCACTTTTCCCGTATCGCCGGGACGCAGAGCGTCGCGCGGGATTTCGGGCGCTAGCTGGTACACTGGATATACCCTCCGACGATTGTTGGCTAGCCCGCAACGCAGGCGCTTCTGCCCTCATCGAACAAATGGAGCACGACCCGGATTCAGCGCGTTTGCGCGTCCGCAGGGAGCAGGGATTTTGAGCAAGAGCATTCGCAATATCGCCATCATCGCGCACGTGGACCACGGCAAGACCACGCTGGTCGACGCGATGCTTCGGCAGAGCGGCACCTTCCGCGCCAACGAGCACCTGGTGGAGCGCGTGATGGACTCCAACGAGCTGGAGCGCGAGCGCGGCATCACCATCCTGGCCAAGAACACCGCCGTTTTCTACCACGACGTGAAGATCAACATCGTGGACACGCCCGGGCACAGCGACTTCGGCGGCGAGGTGGAACGCGCGCTGAAGATGGTGGACGGCGTGATGCTGCTGGTGGACGCCAGCGAAGGCCCGCTGCCGCAGACGCGCTACGTGCTCAGCAAGGCACTGGAGGCGAAGCTGCCGCCGATCGTGGTGATCAACAAGATCGACCGCTCGGACGCGCGCGCCCCGGAGGTGCTGAACGAGATATACGACCTGTTCATCGACCTCGACGCCAGCGAAGACCAGCTCGATTTCCCGGTGCTCTACACGAACGCAAAGCTCGGCACCGCCTCGACAAAACTTACCGGCGGCGAGAACCTGCGGCCGTTATTCGACGCGATCCTGAAGACAATTCCCGTACCCGCCGGCGATCCGGAAGCGTTGTTGCAGGTGCTGGTTGCGAACCTCGATTACAGCGACTACCTCGGACGCCTGGCGATTGCACGCGCGGTGAACGGAACCTTGCGCATCGGCGAAGAAGTCGCGATCGTGCACGAGAACGAAACTCGCAAGACGAAGATCACCAAGTTATTCACGTTTAGTGGCCTGAAGCGCGTGGATATTGAAGCGACGGAGTTGGGCGACATCGTCGCCATAGCGGGCGTGGAGGGCATCAACATCGGCGATACCATCACCGACGCGGAGAACCCTTCGCCACTGCCACGCGTGAGCATCGACGAACCGACCATTGCCATCCAGTTCACTATCAATAGTTCGCCGTTCTCGGGCCGCGAGGGCCAGTTTGTGACCTCGCGACACCTGCGCGAGCGCCTCGATAAAGAACTGCTGACCAACGTTTCGATTCGGGTGGAAGAGACCGGAAGTCCCGACACGTTCAAGGTGCTCGGACGCGGCGAACTGCAATTGGCCATCCTGATCGAGATGATGCGCCGCGAAGGCTTCGAATTGATGGTCGGCAAACCGGAGATCGTCACCAAGCGCATTGATGGAAAGCTGATGGAGCCGGTCGAGAAGCTCACCGTCGATGTGCCCGACGGATTTGTCGGTGTCGTGATGGAACAGCTCGGCGTGCGCAAGGGCGAGATCACGGTCATGCACAACCACGGTTCCGGCCGCGTGCGCATCGAGTTCCGCGTCCCCAGCCGCGGCTTGATCGGCCTGCGCAGCCAGTTGCTCACCGACACGCGCGGCACCATTGTCATGAACTCGCTGTTCGACGGCTACATGGAATGGCAGGGCGAGATTCCGCACCGCCTGACCGGCGCCATGGTTTCCGACCGCGACGGCGCGACCACGGCATACGCGCTTTGGGGTTTGCAGGAGCGCGGCGAATTGTTCGTCGCGCCGGGCACGGAAGTTTACGAGGGCATGATTATTGGTGAGAACGCCAAGGATAATGACCTCGACGTGAACTGCGTGCGCGAAAAAAAGCTGACCAACATGCGCTCGTCCTCGGCGGACGACGCCATCCGCCTGGTTCCGTTCCGCAACCTGAACCTGGAGCAGGCCATCGAGTTCATCACCGACGACGAGTTCGTCGAGGTGACCCCGAAAGCGTTGCGCTTGCGCAAGAAGATCCTGCAGTCGAACCGCCGGCCGCGGAAGGGCACGCCGGTGGAGGTCAGCAGCTAGTCGTCAGTCGCCGGTCGCCGTCGAAACGCATGGTCCTTCGACTCGGACGCGCCAGCCCAAGGGCCTCTCGCTTCATTTTGGGACTGAAATTGTCGCGGCCAGTGCGAATTTGGCGCTCGGGAACCGTACGCCGGGCGCACAATACTTCCATCGGCAGTATGAGTCCAGCAGAAGGAGGAGCGAGCGATGCCACAAGTAGCGGAGAAAGCGGCGGCTCAGGTCGCGGAAACACTGCACAAGATTCCGCGCGCGACGTCGGCGATTGCCGAGGTCATCGAGGACGGGATCGACGTGGCCAAGCGCGTCGGAAAGCACGGCGGCGATGCTGCGGAAGAACTGATGGACGACACCGCCAATCGCGTCAAGCGTCATCCGGTCGAAAGCCTGGTGATGATGTTCGCGCTCGGATTCATCGCGGGCGGCCTGGTGGACCGGCTGACGCGCAGAAAATAACGGCAAGCATGGGGCACATGGCGCAAGGCTCAAGGCATAGGAAAATCCTTCTTCCTTGCGCCTTGAGCCTTGTACCTTGAGCCTGGTTTTCTTACTTCTGTTTCTTGGCCGTCCACTCGCGCTCGTTCTCACCCATCTTCACGGTGCCCTTGATGGAATCTCCGTCCACCTTGCCCGTGTAGTTCATGGTCATCTTGCCGTTCGGAGTTTCGCGCTCGACGGTGAAGCTGATCTTGTTGCCGTCGACGGTCCCCTCGATCGGATTTTCGCCGCGCGCGCCTTTCAGCGTGCCCTTGAACTTGTTGCCGTCCTGGTCGATGGTCAGGGTGCTGGTCATCGGTCCCTGGCGTCCCTGGCTGGTCATCTCCCACGTGCCGCCGACCTTGGCTGCATCCTCGGCCACCGCGACCAGGGATAGAACCAACATCATTCCGAGTAAGACTGCAAGAATCGTACTGGTCCTCTTCATTGTGTGTTTTCTCCTGAAGCTCTCAATTGCTCGCGAGGAATGTCGTGCCTCGCCCCACAGCCATGGTGCGGTCTGGAAGCAAGTGCGGGCAACTGGTTTTACGAACATTTACACGCGCTACACGCGACGTTCACACGAGGCGCACCTTGGTGGAAGGGGGACGTCGAGTGGCGGGTTATAGGATTGGCCCGTGAGTTCGCTACAATTGAAAAGCGAGGCCCTGTAGCTCAGATGGATAGAGCGTCGGTTTCCTAAA
>DAISJI010000184.1:0-1532 GCA_036821585.1 Terriglobales bacterium | reverse complement strand
GAGGCCCTGTAGCTCAGATGGATAGAGCGTCGGTTTCCTAAACCGCAGGTCGGCAGTTCGAATCTGCCCAGGGCCTCCATGAGTACCGGGTACCGCCCTCGCCAAACGTAACTTTTGGCAAATTCTGACGTTATAATCGTCCTGTGCCGAAGTATTCCGTCGTCATCCCGCTGCATAACGAACAGGAAAACATCACCGAGCTCTACGACCGCCTGAAGGCGGCCATGGAGTCGCAGCCGGAGACTTGGGAGCTGGTGCTGGTGGACGACGGCAGCACCGACCGGACGTTCGCGCTCCTGCGCGAGATTGCCGCGGTAGACAGCCGGGTGGTGGTGGTAAAGCTGCGCCGCAACTTCGGGCAGACCGCCGGCCTGGCCGCTGGATTCGATCACGCGCGCGGCGAGTACATCATCGCCATGGACGGCGACCTCCAGCACGATCCCGCCGATATTCCTCTATTCCTGGAAAAACTGGCCGAGGGGTACGACATCGTCAGCGGCTGGCGCAAGCGCCGCATCGATAACTTCGTCATGCGCCGGGTGCCATCGCGGGTCGCGAACTGGCTGATGGCCAAGCTGAGCGGCGTGGACATCCACGATTTCGGGACCACCTTCAAGGCCTATCGCCGCGACCTGCTGCAACAGGTCCCCCTGTACGGCGAGATGCACCGGTTTATTCCGGCGCTGGCCTCGTGGTACGGCGCGCGCACTTGCGAGGTTCCGATCCGCAATGTCAATCGCGAGCGCGGCGAATCGCACTACGGCATCGGCCGCACCTTCCGCGTCTTTTTCGACCTCATCACCGTCCGCTTCCTGCTGCGGCACATGGCGCGTCCGCTGCATTTCTTCGGGACGATCGGAATGCTGAGCGGGTTTGCCGGCAGCGCAATTGCGATTTTCCTGATGGTCCACAAGCTGCTCACGCACGAGCCGGTGATGGCCGCGCACGGCCCACTGCTCATTTTTGCCGCGGTGCTGATCCTGGCGGGCGTACAGATGCTGGCGCTCGGCTTGCTGGGCGACATGCAGGCGCACCACTACCATGGAAACGGAGCGCAACTGCCATACTCCGTGGACCGGGTGCTGCGCGCCAAAGACGAATCCGCCGTTCCCGATTAGGAGACCTGCAATGTCCGACGCCAAGCGCGCCATGATGCGCCATTTCCTGGCCACGCTTGCCTATCGTGCGCGCAAAACCATCGTCGGAGCGCCTGCGGAATTTGGGGCTTTCGAGGGTGCGGGGAAGGCGCCGTCAGCGATTCTGTCGCACATGGGCGACCTGCTGGCGTGGTCGATCACTTGGTTCACCGAGCCGCGCTGGAAGAAGGCGGAGGTCGGGAGTTGGGATGAGAACGTCACTCGCTTCTTCACTCTGCTGAAGGAGTTAGACGCGCTGCTGGCGTCCGATGCGCAGGTGCGTGGCTACAACGACGAGCGCATGATGCAGGGACCGCTGGCGGACGCGATGACTCACGTCGGCCAGTTGGCGATGCTGCGGCGCCTTGCGGGAGCCCCAACAGCGCCCGAGAACTT
>DAISJI010000183.1:1736-5179 GCA_036821585.1 Terriglobales bacterium | reverse complement strand
TCGTCGAGGTCGGCGGTGTTGTAGGCGATCTCGTCGGTCAGGTCGATGAGCTGCGCTTCCAGCGGCGGACGCTCGTCGAGCCGGTACTCGGCCAATTCCGGATGCTCCGCGGCGGAGTAGTCGTGCGAGTGCTTGATGATTCCCTCGCGCACTTCGAAGGTCAAGTTGAGCCCGCGGAAGGCGGCATAGCGAATCTCGAAGTCCTCGACGATGCGGAGCGCGTGCAGGTTGTGGTCGAAGTAGGAATCGTGCGCGCGCATGCAGGCGTCGAGCGCTTTCTCGCCCGCGTGTCCGAAGGGCGGATGGCCGATGTCGTGGACCAGCGCCAGGGTTTCCGTCAGGTCCACGTCGAGGCCAAGTCGCGCGGCGATGGTGCGCGAAATCTGCGCCACCTCGATGGTGTGGGTCAGGCGGTTGCGAAAGTGGTCGGAGTAGCGGCGGGTGAAAACCTGCGTCTTATGCTCCAGGCGGCGAAAGGCGCGCGAGTGGATGATGCGGTCGCGGTCGCGCTGGTAGTCGCTGCGGTAGGGGTGCGGAGGCTCGGGATGACGCCGCCCGCGGCTCTGTTCGACGCGTGCGGCGTAGGGAGCGAGCATGAAAACAGTTTCCAGTGTCGAGTTTCAAGTTTCAAGCGAAAACAGTAACGAGTACCGAGTAACGAGTACCAGGGAAAATCAAAACAAAAGCCCAACCTTGCGATTGGGCTTGCTGAAACTGAAACTCGAAACTGAAACTACGGCTTCGCCGCATCCGCCTTGCTTCCGCCTTCGCGGGCCAGCTTCACCTTGGCGGACTCGAGCTTCTTCTGCACCTTGGCGACGTCGCCCGGCTCGACGTCGGCCGCGACGCTCTTGTTGTATTCGTTCAAAGCCCGCTCCCAGTACACGGTTGCCAGCTTCAGGCGGTCGGTCTTCTGTAGCAGGTCACCCATGTGCTCGAGCACCGCGGGATCGTTCTGCATATGCTCCAGGGCCTTACGCAGGTTCTCTTCCGCCTGCGAATAGTTGCCGAGGCGGAAGTAGGCCCAGCCGAGCGAATCCAGGTACGCGCCGTTCTGCGGATCGATTTGCACGGCGCGGCGGATGTAGTTGAGCGCTTCCTCCAGCCGCAAATTGCGGTCGGCCAGCATGTAGCCGAGATAGTTCAGCGCCGCCGCGTTGTTCGGATCGCTGGCGACGACCTTCTTGAACAACTCCTCGGCCTTGTCGTACTTTTTCTGGCGCTCATAGATCGAGCCCGCGACGAAAGCGACGTAATCCTTCTCTTCCTGCCGGTTGGAGAGCGCTTCGGCCTTGGCCATCGCTTCTTCCGCGTCCGGCCAGCGGCGCAGGCGGCTGAACAGGTTCGCCATCGCGATGTATACGCCGCGGTCTTCCGGCCCGCCGGTGAGCATCGACTTGAGCATGTTCACGCCTTCGTCGACCTTGCCGTTATCGGCGAGTTGTCCGGCGTAAGCGGCCTTCAGGTCCTTGTCCTTGGGCAGTTTCTGGATGGCTTCCTGCGCGACCGCGGTGGCATCGTTCCAGCGTTTGGCTTCGCGCAGCGTGTCGATGATCTGGCCGTAGGCGCGTCCGGCGGCTTCGTCGCCGATCGAGGTCATCTTGCGGAAAGTATCCACCGCCTGCTGCGTGCGCCCGGTTTCGCGATAGATAGTCGCCAGCCGCTCCAGGAAGACGGAGCGGTTGTTGCGCTCCTGCGAGGTGTATTCCCCGTTCGCCTTCTCGTTCTTGGCGAGCAGCGACTGGAGGACTTGGATGGCATCGTCGTAGCGCCCCTGCGCCTGGTAGATCACCGCCATGTTGTACGGGACTTCCTGCGAGTCCTGGACCTCGGCATCGGCCTTCTTGAGCGCTTCGAGCGCCAGGTCGAACTTGCCGGCGCGGCGGTAAATCTCCGCCATGCTCATGTAGGTGTGGACGTCGTGCGGATCGGCTTCGGCGATGAGCTTGTACTGATCGAGCGCGGCTTCGGGCTGATTATCGTTCAGCAGGTTCTGTGCCAGGCCGCGCGCGGCTTCCAGATTATCGCGTTCCAGCTCGACCGCCTTCTTGTACGCCTTGACCGCGTTCTTGTAGTCCTTCTGCTGCTCGTAGCTGTAGCCGAGCGTGGCGTACATCTTCGAGGTCCGCTGCGGCTCGGGGACCTTGTTCAGCAGCTCGGCAGCTCGCGCCGGGTCGCCCTCGTCGTTGTAAAGGTAGGCGAGCATGGAGACCGCTTCGTCGGAATCGGGGGCGATCTGCGCGGCCGCCTTGAACTCGTTCTCCGCCTTGAGGAGCTGGTTGTCCACGCGGTACAAGCGCCCGAGCAGGATGTGACCTTCGGTATTCTTGGGCTCCAGCTTGACGATGTACTCGTACTGTTCGATGGCGCGCTTGAGGATCTCCTGCGACTGCGTCCCGGCCTGGAGGTCGCCCAGCGAGCGGAGATAGATTTGGCCCAGGAGCTTGTGGGCTTCCAGGTTGTTGGGATCGCGCTTGAGGATGTCCTGCGCTTCGACCACCGCGTCGCGAATGCGCCCGGTCTTGGCGTAAAGCTCGGCGAGGCCGGAATTCAGGTACTCGGAATTGGGATCGTTCTCGATGGCGAGCCGGTATTCCTCGATGGCCTTGTTGGCGTACTCCGGACGGCCGTAGATCGCGACCAATTCCTCGAACATGTGGGCCACGGAATAGTGGTAGTAGGCGGCGGCCTTGTCGGTCTTGCGGGGAGCCGCATTCGTGCCTTGGGCGTTGGCCGTGGACTGCTTCTGGACCGGAGCGGGAGCCTTGGTCTCCTGGATAACTCCTGGAGCGGCCGGCGGATGGCTGGGACGCTGCGCGGGCGAAGTCTGGGCCGCCCCCGCGAGCGAGGCCAGCAAGATGAATGCAAGGCACTTACCGAGTTTCATTGAAATCCTTAAGGAGCGCAAAGCTGCCAGAGATACAAATCCCTACCACTTTGGATGCCGTAAACTACCGCCGGGCGTCATCGTATTTTACTTCGAAAATGCGGCCTTCGGCGCTTCGCTTTTAGGGCATCGGCTAGCCGTTCAGACGCACTCAGTACCCGTTCGGCAGCCGATGATTTGAACCCTACGTCAGGCGATTAGTGGCGGAAGTGGGTGGGGCCTAGGCTGCCGATCTTCGACTACGACGCCGGTTGCGTACCGGACGTACATCCACAATCTGTACGCTGATACGCTTACCAAGAGCACGAGCTGCCTTGGCGACGCTTCCCAGGCTTACGCCGATGTTTGCTGGGTCTAGAATCCGGTCCACTTGTGCGCGGCTGGTGCGCAAGCGCTCCGCCATAACCTTCTTTGTAACGTGGGCGGAAGCCATGGCTTCTGACAACTTCCATGCGATGACGCGCTTTACTGCCACCGCCTCGGATTTCTGGAGGAGGCCCTGCTCTTCGAGAAAGCTGTCGAACGTGGAGCCGCTATGGTCGAACCGCCGTTGTGT
>DAISJI010000183.1:0-1636 GCA_036821585.1 Terriglobales bacterium | reverse complement strand
CGGCAGCGCTCTGGTTCAGAACGGGTTCGCTGATTACCGATTACTGATCACCGATTACCGCTTTTCAGTGGCGGAAGTGGCGGACGCCGGTAAACACCATCGCGACCTTGAGCCGGTTGGCGGCGTCGATGACCTCCTGGTCGCGGACCGAGCCGCCGGGCTGAATGACGGCGCTTGCGCCCGCCTGCGCCACCTGCTCCAGTCCGTCGGCGAAGGGGAAGAACGCATCGCTGGCGACCACCGACGGGTGCGTGCCGAGGATGGACTTCTCGGCGCCGAAGCGCGCGGAATCAACCCGGCTCATCTGGCCGGCGCCGACGCCCACGGTGCGGCCGTCCCGCGCGTACACAATCGCGTTCGACTTCACGTGCTTGCAGACGTTCCAGGCGAAGATCAGGTCGCGAAGTTCCTGCTCGCCGGGTGCGCGCTGGGTCACAACCTTCAGCGTGGCCGGATCGAGCAGGTGCGTGTCGGCGTCCTGAAGCAGCAAACCGCCAGAGACAGCTTTTATCGTATGAGTCTGGTCGGCGTGCGTAACCTCGACCAGGCGCAGGTCCTTGCGCTTGGCGAAGCGGGCCCGGGCGGCGGCGTCGAACGAGGGCGCGGCGATGCACTCGATAAAAAGGGGCGCGCCATTGTGGCGAAGTCCGGCGATGGCATCGGCGGTGGCGCCGTCCACCAGGCGATTCAGTGCGATCACGCCGCCGAATGCGGAGAGCGGATCGCAGTCGAAGGCGCGCTGGAAGGCGTCAATCGGGTCGCGGCCGATGGCGCTGCCGCAAGGATTGGTGTGCTTGATGATCCCGCAGAACGGCTCCCGGAATTCCGCGGCGAGTTCCCAGGCGGCCTGCAGGTCCACGATGTTGTTGAACGAAAGCTCCTTGCCCTGGAGCTGGCGCGCGTTGGCGATGCCGGCCGTGCTGCCGTCGGAGTAGAGCGCGGCGCGCTGGTGCGGGTTCTCGCCGTAGCGCAGGTCGCTGACCTTGCCGTAGGAGAGCCGCAGGAGGATCGGGAAATCGTCGGCGCGGAGATGAAAGTCGGTGTCGTCGAGGACGCAGCGTTCGAGCGTGGAGGCGATGGCGGAGTCATAGGCGGCAGTGATAGCGAAGGCCTTTTGCGCGAGGCGGAAATGCGTTGCCAGCGCGAGCACGCACTTGGACGCCCGGAGTTCTTCGCCGATGGCTGCGTAATCGTCGGGCGAGGTGACGACGGCGACGTCGCGAAAATTCTTGGCGGCGGAGCGGATCATCGAGGGCCCGCCGATATCAATGTTCTCGATCAGTTCGTCGAACTCTACATTCGGCTTCGCCGCGGTTTTTTCGAATTGGTAGAGGTTGACCACGACCATATCGATGGGCGCGATTTGGTGCTCGGCGATGGTGGCGCGATGCTCGGGGTTGGAGCGCACGTGCAGGATGCCGCCGTGGACTAGCGGATGCAGGGTCTTGACGCGGCCGTCGAGCATCTCGGGGAAGCCGGTGAGCTCGGAGACGTCCTTGACCGGAAGCGAACACTCGCGCAGCAACTTGGCGGTGCCGCCGGTGGAAATGAGCTCGATACCGAGCAGCGTCAGTTCGCGGGCGAAATCGACCAGTCCGGTCTTGTCGGTGACGCTCAGGATCGCGCGCTGGATTCT
>DAISJI010000182.1:3656-5230 GCA_036821585.1 Terriglobales bacterium | reverse complement strand
GCATTGTAATCCGCGTAGCTCCGCGGAAATCCGCGGCTCGTGTTTTAACGGCTGCTGACTCTAAGCGGCGTGCGCGGCTTTCGCCTGCTCGGCCAGCTGGGTAAACCCGCCGGGGTCCTTGACCGCGATGTCGGCCAGGATCTTGCGATCCAGTTCGACGCCGGCCTTCTTCAGCCCGCTGATGAAGCGGCTGTAGCTGATGCCGTTGGCGTTGGCGGCGGCGTTGATGCGCACGATCCACAGCGAACGGTACTGGCGCTTCTTCTGCTTGCGCCCGGTGTAGGCGAACTTGAGCGCGCGCTCCACCGACTCTTTCGCGGAGCGATAGAGTTTTGATTTGGTTAGGAAATAACCGGAGGCCTTCTCAAGAATCTTTTTCCGCTTGGCGCGGCGCTTGGTTCCACGTTTTACGCGAGGCATTGCTCGTCTCCTTTTTTAATTGCCGGCAAGATGCCGGCGGAACTGCCGCCAAGATGGCGGCGCTACAGGCGGCTGGAGGTAAGGAGCGGTAGCTCGACCTCTTCACACGCCCAAGTTTCGAGTTTCAGTTTCAAGTTTCAACGGGTTCGCTGAAACTGAAACTTGAAACCGAAACTGTCTAGTAAGGGATCATCCGCTTGATTTTCGCGGTGTCCGATTTGTCCATAACGACGTCTTTGTCCATGTGACGCTTTTTCTTCGTCGTTTTGGTGGTCATGATGTGGCGCGCAAACGCGTGACCGCGTACCACTTTGCCGGTCCCGGTCTTGCGGAATCGTTTGGCGGCGCCGCTATGGGTCTTCAGTTTCGGCATACGTCCTCTAGAGAATCGCGCAGCTGCGCGCGAATTTCTTATTGTACCGCAAGCTGCTGATATCGCGGAACCTTCGGGCTGCGGTTACTGCGTTCCGGCAGGCGGATTCGGTGGCGCCGGCGCGGTTCCCGATCCCTGAGTCGGTTGGCCTGGTTGCGGCTGGGCCTGCTGGGGCGGGCGCGGCGGCTTGGGCTTCTGCGGCGGCTGGGGCTTCTGCGGCGGCTGGGCCTTCGAGGGCGCCAGGATCAGGTGCAGCGTGTTGCCTTCCTGCCGCGGGCGGAACTCGACGATCGCCTTGTCGCCCAGGTCTTTGATCAGGCGGTCCAGGATCTCGCGTCCCAGCATCTGCCGCGTCATTTCGCGTCCGCGGAAGAAGATGGTGGCTTTCACCTTGTCGCCGCCTTCCAGGAAACGAATGGCGTGGTTTTTCTTGGTCTGGTAGTCGTGTTCATCCACGTTGATGCGGAACTTGACTTCCTTGACCGTAATGACGTGCTGGTGCTTCTTCGCCTCGCGCTCCTGCTTTTCCTTCTGGTAAAGGAACTTGCCGAAGTCCATGATGCGGACGACCGGGGGTTGCGCGGTAGGTGAGATTTCGACCAGGTCAAGGGCCTTTTCGCGGGCCATCTTGAGCGCTTCGTACGGCGCCATGATTCCGACCTGGTTGCCTTCGTCGTCAATCACGCGCACTTCGCGGGCGCGAATACGGTCATTGGTGCGGATAAACTTCTTATCGATGCAAAGCCTCCTGAACTCTAAAGCAGTGCAAATTATAGCATGT
>DAISJI010000182.1:1690-3556 GCA_036821585.1 Terriglobales bacterium | reverse complement strand
CAGCCGAAACGCCCGCTTCGCGGGAATGGACCACCAGGTGGACACCTATTTTCGCGTGCCCCAAGGCCGCCTCAAGCTGCGCCAGGGCAACATCGAGAACAACCTGATCGCCTATCGCCGTCCCGAGCAATCCGGACCCAAGACCTCGGATGTGGCGCTGGCGCCGGTTACCAATGGTGACGAAATCCGCGCCGTGCTGGAGCGATCGCTCGGCGTGCTGGTCGCCGTCGATAAGCAGCGCGAGATCTACTACATCGAGAACGTGAAGTTCCACATCGACCAGGTGCAAGGGTTGGGCAGTTTCGTCGAAATCGAAGCCTGCGGCAAACCGGAAGATGACCGCAATCCGCTCCTGGCCCAGTGCCGCGAGTACATGCAGTGGTTCGGGATTCGCGAGGAAGACTTGATCGAGAGCTCGTACAGCGATTTGCTGCTGGAAAGACGTATTCCGTAATTCGTATTCCGTATTCCGGACAAGACAGCGAGCGTTGACCCGGAATACGGAATACGCAATACGCAATTCGCAACTAATTCTTTGGGCGTTTGTTCAACACCGGCGCCTCTTTCGTACCCGTAGTCGTATCGGCCGCCGGCACCGGACGCCATGCTTTGTCGTTCGGCGGTGCGGTCGGGTTCACACCGAAATCCCAGACGAATAAGTTCACGTCTTTACCGAGCATCTCCACCAACGCGTATTCCCCGGGCTCCAGCGGCTGCGCGGGCGTGACCTTCACCCAGTCGGCGGTAACAGGAGTGGAACGCGTTTCGACATAGTTCGCTTTTTGCGAAACCTTGCCGTAAATGGCGATTTCAATCGCTCCCACCACGCGGCTGTCCTTCTTCTGCTCGACCTTCACGATGCGGAAGTGTTGCGACACGTCCTTCGCTGCCGGACCGGTCTTTGGGTCCTGGTCCATGTCGATGTTGACGTAGATCGCCGGCTGGGGAACGTGGGCCTGGACGCGCGCGCGCGGGCCTTTGAGCTCGATCGTCTGCCTGGCCTTGGCGATCGGGTTGATCGCCGCGCGCAGGATATTCCGCCCGGTATTCTTGTTGATGTCGCTGCCGTTCTGCATGAGTTCGATCAGTTGCGGCTCGTCGCGCCAGTAGTCCATGACGTAAACGCCGCCTTGCTCGGGCAGTCGCAAACCGGGCTTGATCTCCGGCGACTTCGACTCTTCGGCTCTGCGATCCGCTTCCTCTTCGGCGTCCACAGCCGCCGCATCGGCGGAAGCTTCCACTGGTTTGTTCGCGGGGCCTTCCTTGGCGAACTTCTCCGTCGCAGCCCAATCCACCAGTGAGATCGGTATGTCCTCCCACTCGTTACGCTCGGCGCTCATGTAGTGCACGCGCTGTCCGCCGTCCAGAAGCTCGCATTTCGAAATCGGCTGGTAAGAACCGTCCTTCATGAACATGCGGTATACCTGCTGGTTCTCGTTGCGCGGGATCGGGCACTGCCGGGTTGCCGATGCGGTGGGCGCGGCCGGCTTCTGCGACGTTGCGGGCGCAGTAGTTTTCGCCGGCGCCGCAGGCCGCTTCGCCGGCGCCTTCTGCTGCCCAACCGCAGCGCAGGTGAGGATCACGAGGGCGAGCAAGACTCGAATTGAGATCGATACCTTCATTATTTAGAACTTAGCACTCGGAACTTTGCACTTCATTAGATGCTCGAACCCGCCGCGCGGGCCACAGTTTCGAGCTGAACCGCCGTCAACCGCGCTCGGCGGAAAATTCGGCTGGAATCGCGAAAACATGCCGCTTCCAAGTACGTTCCATTACGGGCGGAATTCTGGCATAATTGGTCGTGCACCCCTACTGGTTCCCAGTCGCTGGCGGAAACCACGCGAATTCCGGGGACGAACTTCCCTC
>DAISJI010000182.1:0-1590 GCA_036821585.1 Terriglobales bacterium | reverse complement strand
AAAAAACAGGATAAGGAAATGGCAGCAAAGTTCATCTTTGTGACCGGCGGTGTTGTGTCTTCCCTGGGCAAGGGCCTGGCGGCGGCTTCGATCGGCTGCCTGCTGGAGAGCCGCGGCCTCAAGGTCAACATGCAGAAGATGGATCCCTACCTCAACGTGGATCCCGGCACCATGTCGCCGTTCCAGCACGGCGAAGTCTTCGTCACCGACGATGGCGCCGAGACCGACCTCGACCTCGGCCACTACGAGCGCTTTACCCACTCCAAGCTGACCCGCGACAACAATTGGACCACCGGCCGAATTTACGAGCAGATCATCGCCAAGGAGCGGCGCGGCGATTATCTGGGCAAGACCGTGCAGGTGATCCCGCACGTGACCAACGAAATCAAGGCGGCGATGAAGAAGGTCGCGCAGGACGTGGACGTCTGCATCGTGGAAATCGGGGGCACCGTCGGCGACATCGAGTCGCTGCCCTTCATCGAAGCGATCCGCCAGATGCGGCAGGACCTCGGCCGCGAGAACACGCTATTCGTGCACGTCACGCTGGTGCCGTGGATCGGCGCCGCCGGCGAATTGAAGACCAAACCGACACAGCACTCGGTGAAAGAGCTGCTCAGCGTCGGAATTCAGCCCGACGTCCTGCTCTGCCGCACCGACCGCTTCCTCTCCAAGGACATCAAGGGCAAAATCGCGCTCTTCTGCAACGTGGAAGAAGAGGCGGTGATCACCGCCATCGACGTGGCCAGCATCTACGAGGTGCCGCTGACGTTCGCGCGCGAGTCGGTGGACAAACTGGTCCTCAAGTACCTGCACCTGGAAGCGCCTGAACGTGACATGAGCCGCTGGGATGAGCTGGTCCGGCGCGTCAATAACCCGAAGGACGAGGTCAACATCGGGCTGGTGGGAAAATACGTCGAGTACGAAGATTCGTACAAATCCCTCAAGGAAGCGCTGGTGCACGGCGCGCTCGCCCACAACCTGAAGCTGAACGTGAGCTGGATCGAAGCCGAGGGGTTGGAGACGAAAGACCGCGAATACGAATCGCAGCTCAGCGATTACGACGGCATCCTCGTTCCCGGCGGCTTTGGCAAACGCGGCATCGCCGGCATGCTGAACGGCATTCGCCACGCGCGCGAGCACAAGATCCCGTACTTCGGAATTTGCCTGGGGATGCAGACGGCGTGCATTGAGTTCGCACGCAATGTTTGCGGGCTGGAGAACGCCAATTCCAGCGAATTCGATCCCGCGACCCCGCACCGCATCATTTACAAACTGCGCGAGCTGCGGGGCGTCGAAGAATTGGGCGGCACGATGCGCCTGGGCGCATGGGCGTGCAAGCTGGAGCCGGATTCGCATGCGGCGCTGGCGTACGGCGCAAACGAGATCAGCGAGCGCCATCGCCACCGCTACGAGTTCAATCGCGAGTACGAAGAGCAGTTGACCGCGGCGGGACTAAGAATTACCGGCTCAACTCCCGACGGAACGTACGTTGAAATCATCGAACTTCCGAAGGAAGAGCATCCTTATTTTCTCGGCTGCCAGTTCCATCCCGAGTTCAAGTCGAAGCCGCTGGAGCCGCATCCGCTGTTC
>DAISJI010000181.1:0-5312 GCA_036821585.1 Terriglobales bacterium | reverse complement strand
CGGTGGGAAGTACCTGACGCCGGGAATCATCGACTCGCACTCGCACATGGCGTTGGACGGCGACGTGAACGAGGCCACTAGCCCGATCGTGCCGCACATGATCATGCTGGACGCGTTCGACTACACCGACCGCATGATCTACCGCGCGCTGGCGGGCGGAGTGACGAGCGCGCTGCTGCTGCACGGGTCGGCGGACATGATCGGCGGGCAGGCGGTGGCGATAAAAACCAAGTTCGGGCTGCAGCGCGACCAGATGCTGTTTCCGAGGGCGCCGCAGTCGATCACGTTCGCCAGCGGCGAGAACCCTTTTTCCACGCTTGCCAGTTTCCCCGCCCCGTATATAAACTGAGTGGTTTACCGCCCACAGGAGGACGCATCTATGGCTTCGGTTGACGAAAAGGTGAAGCAGATCATCGTGGAACAGTTGGGAGTGGATGAAGCCGAAGTAACTCCCAGCGCGTCGTTTGTGGACGACCTCGGGGCCGACTCGCTGGACACGGTGGAACTGGTGATGGCGTTCGAGGAAGCGTTCGACATCGAAATCCCCGACGAGGACGCGGAGAAGATCCGCACCGTGAAAGACGCCGTGGATTACATCAGCAAGAACGCCAAGGTTACGAAGCAATAAGTTCCAAAGCGTGACCGCGCTCCCGGGTTGTCATGTTTCAGTTTCGGGCTGCCGTGCATTGCCCCGGCTGAGGGCAGCCGGGACCAGAGCAGAAATGCGCCCGACACACCCGCGCGGCAAGGAGAAGGAATGGCATCGGTAGAAGAGAAGGTAAAGCAGATCATCGTGGAGCAACTCGGCGTGGACGAGGGCGAAGTGACAGCCAACGCGTCGTTCGTGGACGACCTGGGCGCCGACTCGCTGGACACGGTCGAGTTGGTGATGGCCTTCGAGGAAGCATTTGACATCGAGATCCCCGACGAGGACGCGGAGAAGATTCGCACCGTGCAGGACGCGAACAGCTACATCGGTTCGCACGCGAAAGGCGGAGGGAAGTAGTTGGCGCGTCGTGTTGTCATCACCGGGATCGGGCTGCTGTGCGGCGTCGGTAACACCACCGAGGAAGTCTGGAGCGGGCTGCTGGCGGGCAAGAGCGGGGTCGAAAAGATCCGGCTATTCGACGCGTCGCAATTCGCCTCGCAGATCGCGGGGGAAGTCCGCAACTTCGATCCGCTGAAGTTCATCGAGAAAAAAGAAATCAAGAAAATGGGGCGCTTCATCCACTTCGCCATCGCGGCGGCGGAGGAGGCGGTGAAGTGGTCAGGGCTCGAGGTCAAGGACGACGAGTTGGCGAACCGCGTGGGCGTGCACATCGGCAGCGGCATCGGCGGATTCGACGTCATCGAGCGCGAGCACAAGAACCTGCTCGAAGGCGGCCCCCGCAAGATTTCGCCCTTTTTCATTCCCGCCACCATCGCCAACCTGGCGGCGGGACACGTCAGCATGCGGCACCACGCCAAGGGGCCCAACGAGTGCACGAGCACGGCATGCACGTCGAGTGCGCACTCGGTGGGTGACGCGTTCAAGATCATCGCGCGCGACGACGCGGACGTGATGATCGCGGGCGGCGCGGAAGCGGCCATCACTCCGATGGGTGTGGGCGGATTCGCGGCCATGCGCGCGCTGTCCACGCGCAACGACGATCCGGAACGCGCCAGCCGTCCGTGGGACAAGGACCGCGACGGGTTCGTCATCGGCGAAGGGGCCGGTATCCTGATCATGGAGGAGCTGGAGTTCGCGAAGCGGCGGGGCGCGAATATCCTGGCGGAAATCGTCGGCTACGGCATGAGCGCCGACGCCAACCACATCACCCAGCCGGCGCCCGAAGGCGAGGGTGGATACCGCGTGATGCTGAACGCGCTGCGCGATGCGAAGATCCGTCCAGAGCAGGTGGGATACATCAACGCGCACGGGACATCCACTCCCCTCGGCGACAGGCTGGAGACGATAGCGGTCAAACGCGCATTCGGGGAGCACGCCTACAAACTGGCGGTGAGCTCGACAAAATCCGCGACGGGACACCTGCTGGGCGGCGCCGGCGGCCTGGAAGCGGGCATCACGGTGCTGGCGCTGCGCGATCAGCAGCTTCCTCCGACCATCAATCTGGATAACCCGGACGAGGGCTGCGATCTCGACTACGTGCCGAAACACTCCCGGAAAGCGAACATTGAATATGCTTTGTCGAACTCATTCGGGTTCGGCGGGACCAATGGATCACTGATTTTCAAGCGTTGGACGGAATAAGAGAGATCCTTCGCTGCGCTCAGGACGGCTTGCTTGGCGAGCCGGTTTCGAGGTTTAGTTTCAAGAAAGTTTTCACGGAGATTTCTTGATGTCTTCCGCTGCGGGCACCGGTCCCACCAAAGTCGGGGCCAAGATCGCGCTGTTGGGTGTGGACGGGGCTACCAGCGCCGTGCTCACCGAGTGCTTTCGACAATTTGGGATGGAAGCGGTGGCGGTTCCGGCGCATGAGTCCGGAAGCGTGGGGGATACGTATAACGCCTGTGTGGTCCCGCTGGACGCAGAGGCGGAGACGGTGCTGCGCGACATCCGGAAGGGCAGCCACTGGCTCGTGGTGTACGGAATATGCGGCAGCGTCAGCGAGGCGTTGCGGTTCTCCAAGTTTGGCATCAACGCCGTGTTCCACACGCCAGTGAGCAAGCAGGAGGCGTTGCTGGTGGTCCGGGGGACGCACTTGCTGGTGATGAAGGAACTGAGGCGCTACGTCCGGGTGCCGCTGGTGTGCCCGGTGACGTTGGAGGCCGGCACCGAGGTGCTGGAAGGAAGCAGCCTGGAAATCAGCGCCGGCGGCATGGCGCTGACCATCAATGGGCCCGCCGGCGCCCCGAAGGCTGTCCTGGCGACCTTTACGCTGCCGGGCTATGAAGTGTTGGCGGTGCAGTCGGTGTTCTGCTGGATACGCCACGACGAGGGCACGGCGGCGATCCGCTTCGACCCGTTCGATCCCGGGCGGTTGGAAGTGGGGCGCTGGATCGACGAATACCTTGGCGCCTGACGGCGCCTCCCCGCGCAACGGCGCTGGGCAGCAACCGGCGCTTTCATCACAGGAAGTAAAGGCCGCACGTTCGGTGCGCGCGAACACGGGTATCCATGAAGAACACGGTTGAACTCATCCAGGTCCGCAAGACCTTCGACCACTTCGTCGCCGTTGACGATCTTTCAATGGACATCCCGGCGGGAACCGTTTACGGCCTGCTCGGCCCCAACGGCGCCGGGAAAACCAGCACGATCCGCATGATGATCGGCATCACCGTGCCCGATTCGGGCGAGGTCCGCATCTTCGGCCAGGCGTTCGATCGAAAGCAGCTCACCAACATCGGCTACCTGCCCGAAGAGCGCGGCCTGTACAAGAAGATGAAGATCATCGACCAGCTCGTGTTCCTGGCGGAGCTGAAAGGTGTGAGCGCGCGCGACGCGAGGGCCCGCGCGACCTCCTGGTGCGAACGCCTGGAACTGACCGAATGGATGCCGAAGAAGGTCGAAGAGCTTTCCAAGGGCATGCAGCAGAAGGTGCAGTTCATCGCCGCCATGCTGCACGATCCCGACCTGCTGATACTGGACGAACCTTTCTCCGGTCTCGACCCGTCGAACACGGTGGTGATGAAGGACGTCCTGCTGGAAGCGAAGAAGGCGGGCAAAACCATCCTGTTCTCGACCCATCGCATGGACACGGTCGAACGCCTCTGCGATTCCATTTGCTTGATTGATCATGGGAAGGCCGTTCTGACCGGTGAACTGCGCGAGGTGAAGTCGCGCTACGGCCGGAACAACGTGCAAGTGGAGTACGAGGGCGATGCGAGTTTCCTCGACGATCCTTCGCTGGTGCAGTCGTTCAATAACTATGGGAAGTATGTGGAAGTGCGGATGCAGCCGGGGGCCGACCCGCAGAAACTGCTGCATCGGGCGGCCGCCTCGTGCCGGGTCAACAAGTTCGAGCTGATGGAGCCGTCGCTGGAAGAGATTTTCATTGATGTCGTCGGCAAGAGCGAATTACCGGCAGCGGCGCGGGGGGCGCATGCGTAATATCTGGCTGATCATCCGACGCGAATACGTGGAACGCGTCCATACCAAGTCCTTCATCATTTCGACCATTCTGTTCCCGGCCCTGATGCTGGGCTTCACGGTCGTTCCCGGCAAGTTGGCGGGCATGAAGACCGGCGGAACGCGACACATCGCGGTGGTAGCCGACAACGCCGACTTCGCCAACGCGGTCAAGGCGCAGCTTGCCACCAGCAGGAACGTGAAGTACACCGTGGACGTGAATACCAGTCCCAGCGAGGCGTTACGCGCGCAGTTGAAGAGCGATGTCAGCGGCACCAAACTCGACGGTTTCCTGTGGCTCACCGACGACGTGGTGAAGTCGCGCAAGGTGACGTACGTGGCGCGCGAGACCAGCGACTTCATCGAGGTTGGCTCGCTGGAATCGGCGCTGCGAACGTCGGTTTTGCGGCAGCAACTGATGTCCCACGGCGCCGCGGCCCCCGACATCGACGCCATGATGCAAGGCTTCGACCTGGAAGCCGTCGCGTTGAAAGGCGGCCGGGAACAAAAATCCAACGGGCCGGCGCAGTTCATCAGCGCCGTCGTAATGGTGATGATGCTGTACATGACCCTGCTCATCTACGGCATGTCGGTGATGCGCTCGGTGCTGGAAGAAAAGACCTCACGCGTGATGGAAGTGGTGCTCTCCTCGGCGAAGGCTTCGGAACTGATGGCGGGCAAGATCCTGGGAGTGGGCGCCGTGGGCCTGACCCAGGTGGCGATCTGGATCGTGATCGCAGCCGGAGCCTCGGCGCCGGCGCTGCTCGCTTTGGCGGGCGTGAAGGACAGCGGCTTCCATATCGAAATGAGGGTATTGCCCGCGTTTGCAGTCTTCTTCGTGCTCGGGTACATGCTCTATAGCACGCTGTTTGCGGCGTTGGGTGCGATGGTGAACTCCGAGCAGGAAGCGCAACAGTGGCAGACGTTCGTCACCCTGCCCATCGTGGTGCCGATGGTCATGATGATGTTTGTCATCCGCCAGCCCAACGCGCCGCTTTCCATATGGATGTCGATGGTCCCGTTCTTCGCGCCCATCCTGATGTACCTGCGCATCGTGGTGCAGACGCCGCCCTGGTGGCAGATCGCACTCAGCATCGGGCTGCTGATCGCAACGATCTGGGGCGTGATCTGGATGTGCTCGCGCATATACCGCATCGGGATTCTCATGTACGGCAAGAAGCCCACGCTGCCGGAGATCATGAAGTGGGTGAAGTACGCGTAAAGCGAGTAATAAGTAACAAGT
>DAISJI010000180.1:0-5351 GCA_036821585.1 Terriglobales bacterium | reverse complement strand
GAAAGGCGGCACCCATGAGCGCCACGGACCCTCTCCTCGCACCGATTCCAGGTGCTGAGCATCGCGAACTCGGCGGAGTGCAACTCGACATCGTGAGCGCGGGAAATGCGCGCGTGAAGCGATCGGTTTACCCTCCGGGCTTCCACTGGGCACGCGATATCAAGCCGCACGTCGGCACCGAAACCTGCATGCACGCTCACGTAGGGTTCCTTGCTCGCGGACAAATCCATATGGCGTTCCCCGACGGCTGCACACTCGATTACGTTGCGCCCCAGGTGATCGTGATCGAGCCCGGACATGACGGCCGCGTCGTCGGCGAAGAGCCGGCAGTCGTCATCGAGTTCGACTTCGGAGGCGAGACCGCCGCCCGTTGCGGCCTGCCGGAAAAACATCAGCACCCGAAGTAATGGATGGCCCGGCCCTCGCCGGGCATCCCGCTGCATGATGTAAACTCGAAGTTTGTTCGCATGGCGCCCATCATCCAGGTAGAGAACGTCCGCAAGGTCTACCACGTCGGCAAGGTGGAAGTGCCGGCTGTGCGCGGCGTCTCGTTTACTGTCGAAGCGGGCGAATTTGTCGCCGTCGTCGGGCCCTCGGGTAGCGGCAAGTCCACCCTCTTCTATATGCTCGGCGGCCTCACCCGGGCCGACGCCGGCCGCGTGATCATCGACAACGACGATTTTTCCAAGCTCTCCGACGCCGAGCGTACCCGCATGCGCAAGCGCAAAATCGGCTTTGTATTTCAGAAATTCAACCTGCTGCCGACCCTGAGCGCCCGCCTGAATATCGAGATCGCGCAGAACATTGCCGGGCGCAACGGCGAGAACCGCGAGTACCTGGTCCGCATCGTCAAGATGCTCGGCATCGACCAGCGCCTCGATCACCGGCCCTCGGAACTGAGCGGCGGCGAGCAGCAGCGGGTGGCCCTGGCGCGAGCGCTGATCAATCAGCCGGCCATCATCCTGGCCGACGAGCCCACCGGCAACCTGGACACCAAGAATTCCGACATCGTGCTCGGCCTGCTGCGCCAGACCAACAAGGAATTGGGCCAGACCGTGTTGATGATCACGCACAATCCCGAGGCCGCCACTTTCGCTGACCGCCAGATCCTGATGCGCGACGGCGAGATCGTCGGCGAGGAAAGCAATACCCAGCGGGCCTGAACGCGAGAAATTTCATGGCAAGCGATCGCAACGAACTTACCAAACCCATCCTGCCCGGCACCGCCGCCAGCGATTACGAGCGCTATCTCCGTACCGACGAGCTGCTCGCGCTGCAAAAGAAGACCGAAGAGATGCTGAATTTCGACGAGCGCATGCAGGCCTTCCGCTTCCATCACGTCAAGCTGGCGCAGCGCATCATCGGCGGCGAAATGGTGGGCACGATGGGAACGCCCGTGGAAATCCTGCAGCAGCGCATGGACCGCGGCATCCTCTACAAGGCTCTGTGGGAAGTGCGCAACGAGATCACCGCCAAGATGAACGCCGCGATATCCGAGGATTCAAAAGGCCACGGCAGCTACTGACGTCCGCGCTGCTGTAATTGCTGCATGCGCTTCATGCGCAGCGCATACGCCTTGGCGTAAGCAGCGTTCGCTTCCTTCGCCATTCCCTTTTGCTGGTACGCGTTCGAGAGCCAGATCCACGCATCGGGATCTTCGGGAATCAGGTTCGTCACCTGCTGGAATGCGGTGATCGCGTTGTCGTACTGCTTCAGCGACATGTAGCTGAGGCCAAGGTTATACCACGCCACCGGATGGCGCGGGTTCACCGCCACCGCCTTCTTGAACGAATCCACGGCTTCCGCGGGTTTGTCCAGCCGGTTCAGCGCGAAGCCTCGATTCACGTATGCGTCCACGTCCTTGGGATTGATCTGCGTCATGCGTCCCAGCACGTCGGCCGCTTCCTGGAAGCGGTTGGTCCGCAGATAGAGAATGGCGAGCTGCGACAGCGGTGCATCGCTCTTCGGGTCGAGGTCCGCGGCTTTCTTCAGCGCGCTTTCTACCTCCGCGAGCTGACCGTTGCGCAAGTACGCACCCGCCAGCGACATCCAGCCGTTGGCGTAACGCGGGTGCGCGCGGACAACGTCGTTCATCTCGCGGATTGCGCCCTTCGTGTCGCCCTTGGCGAGCGTCTCCTGTGCGTGCGCCAGCTTCACCATCGGCGCTTCGTAACGCCGGACCGCAAGGATGGCGGCCAGCAGGACCACCGCAACGAGCGGGACCGCCCAGCGATGCACGTGCTTGTGCTGTTCGGGCGCGGCGCCGAAGTCGCGGCTCAGGATCGCACCCAGGACCAGGCCCGCGATCAGCCCGCCAACGTGTGCGCCGTTATCGATGCCGCCCTTCTGGAAGCCGTAGACGAGGTTGAAACCCGCGAACACGACCAGGCTGATCAGGCTGGCGCGCAACGCCTTGGGCGGCGCGGGAATGTGTCCGAGGTAAAGCGTGCTGATGAGCGCGCCGGCGATGCCGAAAATCGCCCCCGACGCGCCCGCGCTCACAATCGCCGGATTGTAGGCGACGCTGACCAGGCTTCCGGTCAGGCCCGACAGGATGTAAACGGCAAGAAATGTCCGCGGTCCGTAAAGACGTTCGGCCATGAAGCCGAGGTCCCACAAACACCACTCGTTAATCAGCAGGTGCATCAGGCCGATGTGCACGAACATCGCGGTGAACATTCGCCACCACTGCGCGCCCAGTGAGAGCGGGCCGAAGTTCCCGCCGAAATGCAAAATTTGCGCCGTATTCGGCTTGAGCAGCGGCGTCCCCTTCATCAGCATGTAGAGAAAGACGGCGGCATTGAGGATGACCAGCGCCATCGTTGCGGGCGACGAGAGGTCGCGCACGCTCGGCGCGATCACGACCGGAGTGGCTGCAGGCGCCGCGCCCAGGCAGGCCTCGCACAGCGCGCCTGCACCCGCGTGTTCGCGTCCACACTGTGGGCAAGTATTCATTGTGGCTCGGTGGTGTCCGGAGAGCGCACGGTGAGGACCGGGCATGGTGCATTGCTCACCACTTCGTACGCGGTCGCCCATTTGAGGCGGCGCGCGAAGCCGACCGGCTGGCGGACACCCATCACGATGAGGCCGGGCTGGCGTTCACTGGCCACGGCGAGGATTCGTTCCGCGGCGTTTCCGAATTCGACGAGGCACTGCGGCGGATGCGGAAGGTTCGCGTCGGGTGGAACCAGGCTCAGCAGGCGTGCGCAGGCGGCGGCGCGGACACGATCCCGCTCCTGCGGCGATGCCGGACTCTCCGGACTCACATGCAGCAGGACCAGGTCGGCGCCCTGCCGTTGCGCGAGCGATAGCGCGTACTCCCCCGCATGCAACGAATGCGCGCTGAAGCCGGTGCAGAAGAGAATTCTCTCGGCGCCTGTCTCCGTGGGCCCCGGTGCTTTCGGCCCAACCATGAGTACGGGACAGGTGGCCTGGCGGAAAATCTCTTCCGCCACCGAGCCTAGAAGCAGCTTGCCGATGCGGCTGCGTCCGTGAGTGCCAACCACCAGAAGATCGATCTTGAGTTCGGCGATCTTGCGCGAGAGCACGGGCCAGACTTCACCCTGCTCGACCATCACCTGGTGGGCGACGCCGTGAAGATGTCCGCCAATAAGCAGGTCGGTCATGTGGCGTTGCGCGTCGCGCCAGGCATCGTCGAGCGCGCTGCGGTTGTCCGTACCGCCGAACTGGAACACGTCCGGTCGAACTACGTGGACAAGGAAAATCTTCGCACCGTAGCGGCGCGCGATGGCGAGGCTGTAATGCAGCGCCGACTCGGTAATAGGATCGAAATCCGTGGCGAGGAGGATGTTGCGTATCTCGATCGGCTTTGGAGCTTGTAGCGTACCCATAGTCGGACGCGCCAATGAGTTGGCAGCATGCCACCATAGCACCCCGTATCGGCAAGACTCAAGAACAGCCCATGGCGAATGGGCTTTTTGGCTTTCCGCCAATTTTTTACCTACGCGGTCATTTTTTTGCCATAATGCGCCTCATCTTTTCTGGGGTCCCCCGTTCCACCGGTTCCGAACCAGCGAACGCCGTTCATTCCGAAGCGAGTGCTCGATGCACAACGCAGCGACAGCCCGTGCGGTTGAGTCACGAAGCATTGCCGTCATCACCGGCAATGCTTCCGCGCACGCCGAGATCCAGCGCTCCCTGGGAAGCGCATTCGACTTGCGCCCGCTGGACTCCTGGGGAAAGCTCTCGCCGCTGATGAGCGAGGCTACCGTCGAGGGCGTGCTCCTCGACCTGGATACGCTCGGAATGCCTCCGGCAAAAGCTTTGGAATTGCTGGCCAACACGCGCCGGCTGGACCAGGACCTGGTCCTGATCGCGTTCACGCGCGTGCGGGACCGCGAACTGCGGCTGAAAGCGGCGCAATCGCGCATCGACGACCTGTTCGTCGCACCCATCGATTTCCGCGAGGTGCAGGTAGTCATCGAACGCGCGCTGGAGAAGCGCAGCGTCGAGATCGAGCGCCGGCGGGTGAGCGAGCAGATTACCGCACGCTACTCGTTCTACGACCTGATCGGCGGCAGCGAGCCCATGCGACGCGTGTACGACGCCATACTTCGCGTCTGCAGCAGCGAGACGACCGTCGTCATCCTGGGCGAGAGCGGTACCGGAAAAGAGCTGGTGGCGCGCTCCATCGTCAAGGCAGGCGTGCGCAAGGACAAGCCCTTCGTGAGCCTGAATTGCGCGGCGCTGCCGGAGGCACTGATCGAGGCCGAACTCTTCGGCCACGAGAAAGGCGCTTTTACCGGAGCGCACGCGGCGCGTCCTGGACAGATCGAGACAGCGCATGAGGGAACGTTGTTCCTCGACGAAATCGCCACCCTCGGCATCGATCTTCAGACCAAGTTGCTGCGCGTGTTGGAGGAGCACACCGTTACACGTTTAGGCGGACGCACCGCGAAGCATGTGGACTTTCGCCTGCTCACGGCGACCAACGAGAACCTGGAAGAGAAGGTGAAGGCGGGCAAGTTCCGCGAAGACCTTTACTACCGCATCCACGTGGTGCCCATCTTCATTCCACCGTTGCGCGAACGGCAGGGCGACATCGCGCTGCTGGCCGATCACTTCCTCCGCCTTTATTGCGCTACCAACCGCATTCCGCTGAAGCGCATTGACGCCGAGACCATGGAAATCCTCGAGGAATCCCAGTGGAGCGGCAACGTGCGCGAATTGGAGAATGTGATTCAGCGCGTGGTGCTGATGAGCGAAGGCCAGGTGATTACCGCGCGCGACCTGCCGCAACAGCTCGTTTACACCAGCACCGCCCGCCAGGAACTACTGCTGATTCCAGAAGGCGGGATTGACTTTGCCGATGAGATGGCGCGTATCGAAAC
>DAISJI010000179.1:2819-5367 GCA_036821585.1 Terriglobales bacterium | reverse complement strand
ACGGCGCATCTTTCGACGCGCCGTGCTGAAACTGAAACTCGAAACTGAAACTCTCCTACAGCTCTCCCTCTTTCCCCCGCTTGTTCACATACACCAGCGCGAACTCGCTGCCGCTGCCCTTCGCTTTGACCGACACGATGTGCTGGCGACCGGGCGTTCCGCCCTTCAGTTCAGTCGAGTCGCCGCGGTCTCCGTGTTTGCCGCAAGTCAGCTCTTTTTCATCGCTGTCGCCGGCCTGTACGTTGATATCCAGCCCGTGACACTCCAGGTATTTCCCGCCGTATGCCTTGACCTTGTCGCGATAGAAGGCGAGGACTTTGTCCGGCGAGTCGTCGGACTCGAACTTCACCGCCACCACTTTCAGCCCGAACATTGGGCTGTTGATGTTCACGTTGGCGGAATGCTTGTCGTTGTTGGAATCGGGCGCTTGGCGCGCACCCGGATAAACGGGCAGCCCCGTCTCCTTGACGTCCACCTCGGTGTTGACCTTCAAATCCCCGAACGGCGTCTTGATCTCGACCTTCTTGTCGCCCTTCTCGCCGTTCCTTTGCTCGTGGATCGAGCACCCGGCCAGCCAGAACAATGCAAATGCCGCCAGGATTCCGATCAGAAGCTGTTTATGGTGCGGCCGCTGTCTTTGAACTCGCATCTTTCGCCCTTCCTTGCTGCGCAGTTTGTGCGCCGCGTTCGATTCCTGTTCCGCGCTGCGCCACCTGCGGAATGGTCACCGGCAGCTTGCCCCGGATGGCAATCTCGCCGAACAGCGCCTTGACCGCCGCTAATTCCGACACCGTCGCGTTCGAGAACGTGCACAGGTAGTTCTGGACCGCCGGAAAATCCCGCGCGATATACGGATTGCCCAGCGCGATCACTACCGTACGCCCCGGAGCCGCTTGCAGGATGCGCTGCATCAGGTTTGTTGTCGCATCCTGAAGCGCAATCACTCTGCCCGCGCTTGGAATCGCATACACCGGCACGATGACCGCCTGCGCCTCGCCCACGGCCTGCATGATTTGTTCGGTCATGCCCCCGGCGATGCGCGGATCGACGAAGAAAATCCTCGCCTCCGGTACCCGCTGGCGCAGTTCACGCTCGAACACACGGCCGTTTTCCGAGCGCACGTCGTCGCTGAAAATGACGGCGACCGTCCGGTTGCGGCTTTGGTCCACTCTCAGATACGGATTCGCCGCCTCAGGAGTTCCCCGCGGCTGGCGCTTTAATGGAAGAAGATCGCCATTGTCCCGTACCAGGGTGACGGCCGCCTCGGCGATGCGCTGCCCGGTGGCGATGTCTTCGGGCGTGGCAATCACTTCCTTCATGTTGTCCACGTCCACCAGTCGGGCCTGGTTCAGCCCGACGCTGGCCTTTGCCCTCAGCACCTTGAGCACCGATTCGTCGATCTGCGACAGCGGAATCTCGCCGGACTGCACGGCATTCAGCATCCCGTTATAGGTTCCGCCGATATCGCCCGGGATCAGGATCATGTCGTTGCCCGCCTTCAGCGCCGCCACCGCCGCCGCGCCGGACGGGTTCCCCGTCCCTGCGTAGATACGCATCAGGCCATTCATGTCGAGCGCGTCGGTCACCACCAGCCCCTGGAATCCCATCTTCTTCTTGAGCAGGTCGGTCACGACCGCGGACGAAGTCGTCGCGACCCGCTTCGGGTCGGGCTCCAGCGCCTTCACCGTCACGTGCGCGACCATGATCGCGTCCACGCCGGCGTTGATCGCGTCCTGGAAGGGCGGCAGTTCGATCGAGTCGAGGCGGTTGATGTCGCCCTCCACCGCCGCCAGGCCGAGGTGCGAATCGGTGGCCGTGTCGCCGTGGCCGGGATAATGCTTGGCCGTGGTCAGCATCCCACCCTCGTGCGCGCCCTTGATGTAGGCGGAAACGAGCGCGCCCACCTGCTTCGGGTCCTCGCCGAACGACCGCGTGTTGATGATTGGGTTCGCCGGGTTGGAATTCACGTCGGCGTCGGGAAACCAGTTCCACTGCACGCCGATGGCCCGCGCCTCCTTGGCGTTGATTCGTCCGAACGCTTCCGCATCGGCCAGGCTGCCGTCGGCGCCGAAAGCCATCGCGTGCGGAAAGACCGTGGTGCCATGCAGGCGCATGGAGAGTCCACGCTCGAAGTCAGCCGCGAACATCAACGGCAGCTCCGACTCGCGCTGGAGCTGGTTGAGCAGCATTGCCGCTTCATAGGGCTGGTTGCGCAGCAGGAATGGACCGTCCACCCGCACCGTCATGCCGAAGCCGCCGATGTGGTACTTCTGCATCGTGTCGCGCATGCGGATGTACTCGGGGTCCTTCACGTTGAGGAACTCCGCGCGGCACCAGATCATGATCAACTGCCCGATCTTCTGCTCCAGCGACATCTTCTTGAGCGTCTTCTGCGCCCATTTGTCGCCTTCCCGGTCCAGCCGCACCGGGTCGGACGCCTGGAATTTTTCCTTGTCCTTTGCCGCCGCGAACGGAACCAGGCAAGCCGCCAGCAACGCGGATAAGGCCAGTTTTCGTAGCATGGGGTTAGCCTATCACTTCTCAATTT
>DAISJI010000179.1:1165-2719 GCA_036821585.1 Terriglobales bacterium | reverse complement strand
CTCTGGAGTAAGCTTTGACCAGCGTGTGAGGTTCGTATGCGCAAAGCACTGATCGTTGCCGGCATTGTCCTTGCCGTTCTCATCGTTGCCGCCATCGCCCTTCCGTTTTTCGTGAACGCCGACAGTTTCCGTCCACGCATCGAAGCGCAACTCGAGCAATCGCTCGGACGCAAGGTGCAGATCGGCAAGCTGAGCCTGTCGCTGCTGGCCAGCGGCGTGACCGCCGACGACATCACCATCGCCGACGACCCCGCCTTCAGCAATCAGCCCTTTCTGCACGCCAAGTCGCTTGACGTCGGCGTGGACATGGGCGCGCTCATCTTTTCTCGCGCCCTTCACGTGCACAGCATGACGCTGGTCGAGCCTGAGGTCGCACTCCTGCACACGCCCGCCGGCAAATGGAATTTCTCCTCGCTTGGCGTCAAGACCGGCAAGCAGCCTTCCAACGCAAGTGATTTATCGGTTGAAAAACTGCGGATCGTGCGCGGGGTAATGACCGTCGGCGATCCGAACGGCAAGAAGTACGTTTACAACGATGTTGTGCTGGAAGCGTCCAACATTTCTTATACGTCGACGATTCCCTTCACCCTCGAAGCCAGCACTCCCGGGGCGGGCAAGCTGAAGCTCGAGGGACACGCTGGGCCCATCGACCGCACCGACACAGCGCGCACGCCCATGCAGGCCGCGGTGACCGTCACCGGCTTGGACATGGCGAAGACCGGCTTCGTCGGTCCGGAATCGGGCCTCGCCGGAATGCTGGATTACAACGGCACCGCCGCTTCCGACGGCAAGACGCTGCATAGTGAAGGCACCGCCAAGGTGCAGCAGTTGCGCCTGGTTAAAGCCGGAGCGCCCGCGCGCCAGCCGGTCAGTTTCACCTACGCGACCGATTACGACCTCAAACGCCAAGCGGGCGTCCTGAACAGTGGCGAAGTCCACACCGGCAGCAGCGTCACGCACCTTTCCGGGACCTTCGAGTCACGCGGCGCGGACACCATCGTCCATATGAAATTGAATGGGCGCGACCTGCCTATCCAGGATGTCTCCGGCCTGTTGCCCGCATTGGGAGTGACGCTGCCGGGCGGTTCGTCGCTACAAGGTGGTTCGGTGGCGGCGGAACTGAGCATCGACGGTCCGGTGGATAGGCTCGTCACTACCGGCGACCTGAATATTTCGAACGCCAAGCTGGCCGGGTTCAACCTGGGTTCGAAGATGTCGGGAATCGGCGCGCTGGCCGGCATCCGCACCGGCAACGACACGACCATCCAGAGGATGAGCTCCAAGCTGCGCATCGCACCCGAAGGCATTCGCGCCGACAATTTAAACGTGGTGGTGCCTGGGCTCGGCACCGTCACCGGCGCAGGAACCATCGCCAACAACAACGCGCTGAATTTCAGATTGAATGCGAAGCTCGCCAGCGGCGGCGGCATGGTCGGCGGATTGCAGCTGATGTCCGGATTCGGCCAGGCGACGAAGAATGGGATTCCATTCCTCGTGCAAGGCACCACGGCGAACCCGGTCTTCCTGCCCGACGTCGGCGGAATGATAGGCAAC
>DAISJI010000179.1:0-1065 GCA_036821585.1 Terriglobales bacterium | reverse complement strand
GGTTTCACCGCCGCTTTCTTCACCGCTCCCGGCTCCGGCGCAATCTCGTCCGCCGTCGTGTACAGCGGCTCGATATCCACCGGAACGCTCTTGATGCGGTCCAGCGCCGCCTGCACGTTCGGCTTGATGGCGCCCAGGCCGAGCATGCGCTTCGCGCCCGCGTAATCGCCCGTCGCCTCCACCGTCAGCAGGTCATGCGTCAGGTCGGTGACCGCCTGCTTGATGCGGCTGAAATTGACCGCAAACGTCCCGTCCGGGTGCTGGATGAATCCGCCCTTCTCGACGATGTAGTTGAACTGCATCGCCATGCCCTTGCCATGCGCGTCGCCGGAGCCGAAGCGCAGGGTGCGAAAGGCCGACGCCAGGAAAGTCGTATAAAGCTGGCGCTCCGCCGCCTCGCCCGTACGCACCACGCCCGTAAGCTTCAACTCCTGCGCGTGATCGATCATGTACTGCAGCGCCCACAGCCCGGTCGCGTCCGCCTTGGCTTCCTCGATGGCGCTGTAGAGGTCTTTCAATTCCTTGCGCGGCGAGGTCGCCTGTCCGTTGACCGTGATCTGGTGCGGACCGAGTCCGTGCATCAGTTCGTGGCAGAGGATGTGGGTGAAGAACGGCTCGAAGCTCACGTCGGGCCGCGACTTCTCCGTGATCATCCGGGTGGCGATCGGGATCAGCACGGTACGGAACTTCGCTTCCGAAATGTTTTTCAGCATCACCCGCTTGGCGCCCTTTTGGGTGATCACGCGCTCGTCGTTGGGCAGGTTGTAGGCGGCGGTCTGGACGCCATGCGAGCCGTCGCCGCCGGCGATGATCTCGTTCACTACCCGGATCGGCGCCGCTGTCCCCAGTTTCGCGTTGCGATACTGCGGGTCTTCGGGAAGATGGTTTTCGAGCTGTTGCAGCACCCGCGAAAACGCGTCCAACTTCGCGGATTCCGCGTCGTCGCGCAGGTTCACGTATGCTTCGTACGCCGCCTTGTAACCGAAGATCTCGTCGTTGTACGTCTCGTAAGGCCCGATGGTGATGTCCAGCGGCGCGTCCAGGTCCATCCACGCCAGGTCGCTC
>DAISJI010000178.1:0-5380 GCA_036821585.1 Terriglobales bacterium | reverse complement strand
GGGCGTTTCGCGCGTCTAATTCCTAGTAGCTTCGGGTTGGGGAGCGGCATCCAACGGTTATAATGGGAGCACTTCAGGTGCCCTCACCAGGTATTCGAGCATCCATGAGCAAAACGTTGAAAGCGGTTGTACTGAGCGTTTCCATGGCGATTGTGCTGTTCACGATCGCCGGCGGACTGCGCGTGCGCGCCGAGTCGGACGACGGCGCATATCGTCAACTGAGTGTTTACAGCGAAGTGCTGTCGCGCATCCGCAGTGAGTACGTCGAGGAGCCGAATATTCCGGCGGTCACCGACGGCGCCCTGCACGGCCTGCTGGAGTCGCTGGACGCAAATTCCAGCTATCTCACGGCGGACGAGTACAAGAAGTACAAGGCACACAAGAACGACGGCAAGGGAGACATCGGCGCCACCATCTCCAAGCGCTTCGGCTATGCGGCGGTGGTTTCCGTTATCCCCGGAGGTCCGGCGGACAAGGCCGGACTGGATAGCGGCGACATCATTGAAGCGATCGAAGGCCGCACCACCCGCGAGATGTCGCTGGCGGAGATCCTCACCTATACCAGCGGCGAGCCGGGCTCGAACCTGAACATCGCCGTGGTGCGTCCGCGCAAAGCGGAGCCGCAGAAAATCACCGTCACGCGCAACACGGTGAGCATCCCGGCGGTCAGCGACAAAACGCTCGAAGACGGCGTCGGCTACATCAAGGTGGACGCGTTCACGCAGGGCAAGTCGCAGGAGATCGCAAACAAGGTCAAGGCCATGCAGACGCACGGGATCAAGAAACTGATCCTCGACGTGCGCGATTGCTCGGCCGGCGACGCGAAGGAAGGCATCGCCACGGCGAACCTGTTCCTGAACCATGGCATGATCACCTACCTGCAGGGACAGCGCTATCCGAAAGAGACGTTCAACGCCGACATGAACAAGGCCATCACCGGGCTGCCGCTGGTGGTACTGGTAAACCACGGAACCGCGGGTGCGGCCGAGATCGTCGCGTCGGCGGTGCTGGAAAACGCGCGCGGCGACGTGCTGGGCGACAAGACCTTCGGCATGGGCTCGGTGCAGAAAATTATCGACGTTCCGGATGGCTCGGCGCTGATCCTGAGCGTGGCCAAGTACTACAGCCCGAACGGCAAGGCGATTCAGGACACCGCGGTCACGCCGAACATCGTGGTGGCCGACAAGTCCGACGACTTCATCCTGCCGGATGAGGACGAGAGCGCGCCGCAAACCGACGAGAAGAAACCGCAGCGCACACTGCAGAACGACGACCAGCTCAAGCGGGCGATCGAAGTGCTGAAGAACCGGGAGACGAAAGCGGGGCTATAGGCGCGAGGCATTAGGCGTTGGGCTTTAGGTATTAGGAGAATCAGGGCAGAATGCGCACAGCTTCTGCCCTTTTTCTTGGCCTCAAAGCCTCTGGATTCCACTCGAATTCTCCTAATGCCTAACCCCTAAAGCCCAATGCCTCGTTTTGCGCTATTCTGACTTCGCACATCCCCCATGAGTACCACCACACAGCTTCGACCGGCAGCGGCGGTGGGCAACAAGCTCGTCGGACGGCTGGTGTACGCGCTGTTGGTAGTCGCAGCGGCGCTGATTGGAGCGTTCGCCGGGCTGCTGCTGGTGTATTCCACCGACTTGCCCGAAGTCAGCGACCTGCAACGCTACCATCCCAGTACCGTCACCGAACTCTACGACGACCAGGGACGCGTGGTCGGGTCGTTCGCCTTGCAGCGCAGAATCATCGCCGGCTACGACGATTTCCCCAAAGTCCTGCGCGACGCCCTCATCTCCATCGAAGACAAGGATTTCGAAAAGCACTGGGGTATCAATTTCTGGCGCATGCTGGGCGCGGCGTACCGCGACATCAGCAGCGGAAGCCGGGCCCAGGGCGCATCCACGCTTACCATGCAGCTCTCGCGCAACCTGTTCCTGACGCCGGACCGCAATTTCCATCGCAAGGTGCAGGAGATCATGCTGGCGATGCAGATCGAGCGGCGCTTCACCAAGCCGCAGATCTTCGCGCTCTACGCCAACCAGATCTATCTCGGACACGGCGCCTACGGGTTTGAAGCCGGCGCGCAGTACTACTTCAGCAAGCGCGCCAAGGAACTGACGATCGAGGAAGCCGCGCTCCTGGCCGCACTGCCCAAGGCGCCGAACGCATACTCGCCGATCCTGAACCCGGAGCGCTCGCTGCGGCGGCGGAACCTGGTGATCAATTCCATGCTCGAGGACGGGAAGATCACCGCCGAGCAGGCCGTCCGCGCCAAGAACATGCCCATCCAGTTGCGGGTGCAGAGCGATCCCAACTTCGTGGCCCCTTATTTCGCGGAAGAAATCCGGCGCTACCTGGAAAAGAAGTACGGCAGCGAGGAGGTGCACGAGGGCGGGCTGCGCGTGTACACCACGCTCAATCGCGACCTGCAGGAGACGGCGAACAAGGCGGTGCTGGATGGATTGGCGGCCTACGAGCGGCGTCATGGATGGAAGGCGCACCTGCACAACCTGGTCGCCGAAAGCGTGGACCTGGCGAAGTATCAACATGCAGATTGGGACGAGCCGATGCCGCCCGGCAGCTATACGCACGCGCTGGTTCTCGAAGCTACCAAGAGCACCGCGACGGTAAAGTTCGGGCGTTACCAGGCGCAGATCACAGCGGCCGAAATGGCGTGGACGCAGCACAAGGCGCCGGACGAGCTCCTGGCGCGGGGCGATATCGCGTACGTTCGCATTGTCTCGGTTGCGCCGGACGGGACGGCGAAGGTCGCTCTGGAGCAGGATTCCGGAGCGCAAGGCGCGCTGCTGGCGTTGGACAACGGCAGTGGCGACATCAAGGCGATGGTCGGGGGGCGCGACTTCGCGGAGTCGAAGTTCAACCGGGCGACGCAGGCGCTGCGGCAAGTGGGTTCGTCGTTCAAGCCATATGTGTACACCGCCGCCATCGACAATGGCGCCACGCCCGACGACATCGTGCTGGACGCGCCGGTGACGTTCCAAACTGCCTCCGGCCCGTACTCACCGCACAACTACGACGGCAAGTACGAGGGAAACATCAGCTACCGGCGAGCGTTGGCGCAGTCGCGCAATATTCCAGCGCTGAAAGTGGAGCAACGCGTGTCGGTGCAGAAGGTAATCGAGTACGCGCGGAAGTTCGGCATTACTTCGCCGCTGCTGCCGGTGCTGCCGCTGGCGCTGGGATCGGCCGATATCAGCCTGTCGGAACAGACGGCGGCGTTCACCACGTTTCCCAACGATGGCGTGCGCGTTTCGCCGCGTTTGATCCGCAAGGTGGTGGACTACGAAGGGCGTGTGCTCGAAGAAAATTTTCCGGACGTGCACGACGTGATCTCACCGCGGACCGCGCGCATCATGACCTCGATGCTGCGCGAGGTGGTGCTGCACGGCACCGGATACAAGGCCAGCCTGCTGAAGCATCCGCTGGCGGGCAAGACCGGCACCACGAACGATTTCACCGACGCGTGGTTTATCGGGTTCTCGCCGTCGATTACCTGCGGGGTCTGGCTCGGTTACGACGAGAAGAAAACGCTCGGACCAAAGGAGAGCGGCGCCATGGCCGCGCTTCCGATGTGGATCGATTTCATGAAGGTGGCTATCCAGGGACATCCGAAAGAAGACTTCGCCCCCCCACCCGACCTGCCCAAGGGCGCCAACAAGGTGGACACGCCCGACGTCCGCCATGGAGTTGCGGAAGCGCATTAGCAGTTGCCAGTTACCAGTTACCTAAAACCATCCATATGGATGGTTTTTCTATTGCTATCGACCGATGTTCGGAGCAGAATGTTGTCCATAATAACCATCCATGTGGATGGTAATTGGATACATATGAAGTCTGACGAGTTTCGTGGCGCACTTTCAAGCAAGCAGGTTCACAGCGAGAAGATCACCATCAACATGGGCGCGGTGGATCTGGGGAAAGTGGATCTGCTGGTAAAGGAAGGCCTTTACTCAAACCGGACGGACTTTATCCGGACCGCGATTCGGTCGCAGATCGATAAACACAACTTCGAGGTCCAGCAGTCAATCGCGCGGAATGCATTTCTGGTGGGCGCGCTGCACTATGACCGCAGGCACCTGGAGCGGGTCAAGGCCAAGGGAGAGCGGGTCAGGATCACCGTGGTTGGCATGTTGACGCTGACCAGGGACATACCACCGGAGCTGGCGGCGGAGGTGATCGAGTCGGTGCGCGTGCACGGCGTCTTTCATGCCAGCGAGGCGGTCAAGGCGGCGCTGGCCGACCGGATGGTCTAGGCCCGTATTATTCATTCGTCGTGGCCGTCGAGCGGCTTTGCTGCATCCAACCAGCCAACTCTCACATTGGAGATTACGATGAAACGTTTACTTCTGCATGCCGGTCTGCTGTTGCTGCTGGGCGCGTTCGCCTTCGCCCAGGACACTCCGCCAAAGGGCACACACCAAAGCCCCAATGAACCGAACGCCGTTCGTCCAACGAAGAAGGCGGGCAAGGGCGTGAAATCTGCGCCGGGCAACATGGGACGAGGCGCGAAAGCGGCCGGACACGACGTTAAGGAAGGTCATCCGGTCGAGGCGGGCAAGTCGATCGGCGAGGGCACCGGACGCAGCGCGCAGAATGTCGGACACAGCACTGCTGAAGGCAGCAAGGATGTCGCCAGCGGTACCAAGTCGGGCGCGAAGACGGTCGGGCACAGCGTGAAGAAGGGCGTGAAGAAGGTCACCGGCGACGACGAGAAAAAGCCGGAGACAAAGAGTCCGCCACCGCAAATCTAGTCATCGGTCGTCAGTCGTCGGTCTTCAGGCTCGTAGTCCCTGACGACTGAAGACTGACGACAGACGACTCCTGCGCGCTACAATCGTCTTTCCCACATGCGTGCATTTTTCCGATTCGTTCTGCTGTCGCTGGTTTTGGTGATCGTGGCCATGGGCTCGGCGCTGACCGCCATGCGCATCGCCATCCACGGGCGCGAGGTCGTGGTGCCGAAGCTGGTGGGGCTCACACCGTCGCAGGCGGAGCGCGCGGCGCTGCAGAACGGGCTGCTCATCGAAATCGAAAACCGCTTCTACTCCACCGACGTGGCGGAAGGGCGCATTCTGTCGCAAGTGCCGCCAGCGGGAACGAAGGTGCGGCGCGGGTGGCGGGTGCGCCTGGCGGAAAGCCTGGGCGCGCAGCACGTGGTGATTCCCGATCTCGTCGGCGATAGCACGCGCTCGGCGGAGATCAATCTGCGCCGGCGCGGGCTGGAGCCGGGCACCATGGCGTACGCGCAATTGCCCGAGCAGCCGCAGGAGCAGGTGGTGGCGCAGAGTCCGCCGGCGGCCGCCGTGGGCGTGGCGTCGCCCAAGGTGAACCTGCTGTTTGCCGCGCCGGAAGCAAC
>DAISJI010000177.1:1530-5425 GCA_036821585.1 Terriglobales bacterium | reverse complement strand
CCTCTTCGTCTTCTTCGTTGGTGCCGTAGTTGCCGATCTGCGGATTGGTCAGGACGACGATCTGTCCGCAGTAGCTGGGGTCGGTAAAGATTTCCTGGTAGCCGGTGATGGAAGTATTAAAAACGACTTCGCCGTAGCACTCGCCCTTTGCGCCAAAACCTTTGCCCTTGAAGATTCTCCCGTCTTCGAGGGCCAGAATTGCCTGCATCAATTTCCCCGGCGGTGGATTTTTCCGATTTTATCAGGCATCGCCGGAATGCGCTCACGGAATCCGCGCCCGCACTGGAGTTTCGATTTGCGCCGTGATCGGGTCGTAGATCACGCCGTTGCAGGCTCTCGTATTTCGTATTCCGTATTCCGGGCAAAACTCCAGTCGGAATACGGCATACGGAATACGCATTTACTTCTTTGCGGGTGCAGGGTCGGCCGAGCCGCCGTCGGCAATCACCTTCCAACTGCCGTCTTTCTGTTTTTCCCAAACCGTCAAATAATTGCCGTGGAGTTCGGCCGCTTCGCCCTTTGGCGTCTTGTTGCGCAGCGTCCAGCGTCCGGTGGTGTAGCCGACTGTTCCGGCCGGGTAGATCTCGCCGTGATTCGGTTCCCATTGGAGCGTGAAGTTGGCATTACCGAAGTTCGGCTCGTAGAACTTGCGCACCGCGTCCTTGCCGACGACGGGCGGCGTAACGCCGAAGAGCACGACATTGTCGGCCATGAACGACATCCAGCCTTCCAGCCGGTCCGCCTGCGTGGCCTTGTTGAAGGCGCGGTCGGCGTCCATGACGGGCTGTGCGGAGGGGGATTGAGCAAGACAGGCGGTGGCGAGAAGCAGGATCACGACGAGGCGACGGATCATGGGCGGATGATAAATGAAGAATGAAGAATTAAGAATGGGGCCCAGGTACGCTTTTATTCTTCATTCTTCATTCTTAATTCTTAATTCTTAATTCTTCATTCTTAATTACCTGAGAACTCCCAGCTTTTCCACCGGCCAATACACGAAGACCGCTTTGCCGTAGATGTACTGGCGCTCCACCGGGCCGAAGTCGCGGCTGTCGCTGGAGGAGCTGCGGTGGTCGCCGAGGAGGAAGTATGTATTCCTGGGGACGACGGTCTCGGGATAAGAACGGTCGTCGCGGTAATCGTCGGGGACGTAGAGTTCGCGAATGCGGCGGCCATTGACGTACACCCGTCCGTCGTCAATCTGGACGCGGTCGCCGGCCACGGCAATCACGCGCTTGATGTAGCTCTTGGCGGTATCGCGCGGATAGTGGAAGACCACGATGTCGCCGCGCGAGATCGGCTCCAGGTGATAGACGAACTTGTTGATGAAGATGCGCTCCTGGTCGGTGAGACCGGGCAGCATGCTGGTTCCTTCGACTTTTACCGGCTGGTACAGGAAGATGATGATGAGCGCGGAAACGACCAGCGATACCGTCAGGTCGCGCGCCCATCCGGCCAGCGTAGGCAGGACCCTGGGTTTGGCCGGAACGGCTTCGGGAAGTGGAGAGGGAACGTGCGACATCTCTGTTGATTCTATATTGACCTTCGCTCGGCCGGGAAAGTTGCGAGCATTCGCAGATCAGGTAAGATATCGGACATTGAGGATGCAACCGTGAAGCGACTATTTTCTGTTTTCCTGCTGGCGCTGGTTTCCGTGGCCGTATTCGGACAGGGCGGCAATCCCGCTATTCCCGCCTACAACAAGGCCGCACCGCTCAAGGGCGCGAACCTGCCGCCCATCCTGCCCGAGGACCAGCTTTGGGGACCGAGCTTCCAGTATCCCGTGCAGAAGCGCGCCTACATCCTGGCGGCGAAAATCGGGGATGTCCTTTACCAGCAGCCGTGCTATTGCTACTGCGACCGCTCCGTCGGGCACCACAGCCTGCGGAGTTGTTACGAATCTACCCACGCCGCCCACTGCGATGCCTGCATGAAGGAGCTTTTCTATGCTTACCAGCAGACAAAAGCCAAGAAAACTCCCACGCAAATCCGGGCCGGCATCATCAAGGGCGAGTGGAAGTCGATCGACCTGAATCAGGCGGCGTCGATCGAGTAATTTGGGCTGGGTTGACGCCCGCCTCCCTTTCGCCGTATAACGTGCTCTCGTTAACATTCGGATCATCCCGACTGTGGGGATGACCGGGCGCGGTTCGCGTCGTTGGTTGCACAGGTGCAACTCGATGAAAAAGAAAGCTCCGGCAAAGGTTAAGCGTTCAACCGCTAAACCCAAGAAAACAAAAGTAGTGGTAAAGTCGGCCCCGTTGCGTGTGGTAAAGATGACACGCTCCGCCCCGGCTCCGGTAAAGCTTGCGCAGGACCCCAGGTTTGCCCAGGCGGTGGAGAGCTACCAGGCCGGCCTCAAGGCCATGCAGGAGCGCAAGTTCGACAAGGCGAAGGCGGCCTTCCAGAAGGTCAGCGGCTCCGGTCTGCGCGATTTGGCTGAACGCGCCAACGTATTTCTTAATACCTGCAACCAGCACCTGAGCAAGACCACGACCAGCTTCAAGACGCCCGAGGAACACTACGACTACGCCATCTCCCTGATGAACCTGGGCGACTACGTCGGCACGCGCGAACATTTGGAGAAGATCACCAAGCAATCCGCCTCGGCCGATTACGGCTGGTATGGGCTTTCGGTGCTGAACTGCCTGACCGGCCACTTCGAGGATGCGCTGAAGCACCTTGCCGAGGCGATCCGCCTGAATCCGCGGTACCGGTTCCAGGCGCGGAATGACTCCGACTTCAAGAACATGTCCGACGATCCCCGCTTCACCGAATTGATTTACCCAGAGGTGGAGGAAGCTCCTCGTCCGGCCCGCAGATAGGTCCATGCCAGCATCCAAGAACTCCGCCAGCGCACGCCAGCCCGGTGAGGGCCTGCGCATCGTCGCCATTGGCGGTGGGACCGGCCTCTCTACCCTGCTCAAGGGTTTACGCGATCACGTCCGCGAGGCGGCGCGGCCGGATAGCGCCGTTCCCTGCATCAGCGACCTGACGGCAGTTGTTACCGTCACTGACGATGGTGGTTCCAGCGGACGTCTGCGCAAGGAACTCAACATCCTGCCGCCGGGCGATATCCGCAACTGCATCGTCGCCCTTTCCGAAGACCAGGCGCTCCTGGCCCGCCTGTTTCAGTATCGTTTTGAGGGCGTATCGGCGCTCACCGGACACAATTTTGGGAACCTGTTTCTGGCGGCACTGGCGGGCGTGACGGGAGATTTCGCCGAGGCGGTCAAGCTATCGTCCGAGATTCTGGCCACGCGCGGCCACATCTATCCGGCGACCACCGCGAACGTCGAGTTGGAAGCAATCATGAACGACGGCTCGCGCGTGCGCGGCGAGACCAGCATTACCGCCAGCCAGCATGGCATCACGCGGTTGGAGATGGTCCCGCCCGACGTCTCGCCGATGCAGGAGACGCTCGACGCCCTGGCGCGCGCCGACCTGATCACCATCGGCCCGGGCTCACTGTTCACCAGCCTCATCCCCAACGTGCTGGTGCGCGGGATTCCCGAGGCGATCGCAAAGTCTCCGGCGCTGAAGGTGTACGTCTGCAACCTGATGACGCAGGCGAACGAGAGCCTGGGGCTGTCCGCGTCGGACCATATCCGCGCGATTTACGAGCATGCAGGTTGCAAGATTTTCGATGTCGCCCTCGTCAACCGTGTTCCGGCTTCCCCGGAAATGAAGACCAAATACGCTTTGGAGGGCGCGTCGCAGATCGTCGCCCGCGAAGAAGAGATCAAAGCGCTGGGCGTGCAGCCAGTCTTCGGGGACTACCTGTTCGAGGAAAACGGGGTCGCGCGCCACGCCTTCCACACCATCGCCGGCGACCTGAT
This sequence comes from Terriglobales bacterium, assembly GCA_036821585.1. GTDB lineage: Bacteria > Acidobacteriota > Terriglobia > Terriglobales > Acidobacteriaceae > DAISJI01. Next base: position 1,586 of record DAISJI010000177.1, on the reverse strand, counting down.
GAAACTTGCCATGCAACGGCCGGCCGCCGTGGGAATGAAGAATTAAGAATGAAGAA
>DAISJI010000177.1:0-1430 GCA_036821585.1 Terriglobales bacterium | reverse complement strand
TTTTTAATTCTTCATTCTTCATTCTTCATTCTTAATTGATACTATTCCGCCATGTCATCTTCCAAGTCCGCGCCGCGCCTCGCTGTCGCCATCATGGCGGCGGGCAAAGGCACGCGCCTGAAGTCGAAACACCCGAAGGTCCTGTTCGAGGTCGGCGGGCGGTCGCTGTTAAGCCACGTGATTGCCGCTGCGAGCCAGGTGGTCGCGCCCGGCGACATCTTCGCCATCATCGGGCATGAAGCCCACCGCGTGCGCGAGGCGGTGGGGTCCACCGGCGTGAACTTCGTCTTGCAGGCGGAGCAAAAAGGAACGGGGCACGCCGTGATGTGCGCGCGCCAGGCGCTGAAGGGATACGACCACCTCCTGGTTCTGTCGGGCGATGCGCCGCTGCTGACGCCGGAAACGATCTGCCGTATCCGCGACTTCCACCTGCGGCATGGCGGCGCCATGACGCTGCTGTCGACCGACTTTGCCGATCCGACCGGATACGGCCGGATTATCCGGCGCAAGAAAAAAAGTGGTAAGCCGACAGACGAGGTCGCACAGATCGTTGAGGAAAAACAGCTCGCAGCCGCGCAGAAGAAAATTACTGAAATCAATGCCGGCATGTACGCGTTCGCGGCCAGGAAACTCTTTGCCAATCTTGACAAGCTGCGCACCGATAACCCGCACCACGAGTACTACCTGACCGATATCGCGGAGGTCCTCAACAAGGCGGGCGAAAAGGTGATGGCCTACAAGACCGCCGACGCGCACGAGGTCGCGGGGGCCAACACGCGGGCGGAGATGGCGGAACTGGACCGCGAGATGCGCGAGCGGAAATGCACCGAACTGATGGCGGCCGGCGTGACCATCTTCAAGCCGGAAACGTGCCTGATCGACACCACGGTCAGCGTTGGCACGGATACGATCATCGAGCCTTTCGTTCAGCTATTGGGAGCAACGCGAATTGGCTCCGACTGCCGCATCCGCTCGTACTCGGTGATTACCGATTGCGAGCTGGCCGACGGCGTGACCGTGCGCCAGGGCTGCGTGATGGAGAAATCGACAGTCGCGTCCGGCGCGGTGCTCGGTCCGTACTCGCATGTGCGTCCGCAGACGGAGATCGGGCCGGAATGCCATGTCGGGAACTTCGTCGAAACCAAGAAGACGAAGATGGGACGCGGCTCCAAGGCCAACCACCTCACCTACCTGGGCGACGCGGTAATCGGAGAAAACGTCAACGTCGGCGCCGGCACCATCACCTGCAATTACGACGGCGTCCATAAGCACACCACCACCATCGAAGATGGCGCTTTCATCGGCAGCGACAGCACGCTGGTGGCGCCGGTGAAGATCGGGCGCGGCGCCTACGTTGGGGCCGCGGCTTGCATTACCGAAGATGTGCCGGAAGATGCGCTGGCCATCGCGCGCGCGCGACAAATCGTGAA
>DAISJI010000176.1:0-5437 GCA_036821585.1 Terriglobales bacterium | reverse complement strand
GCGCGAGGAGCCAATCTGGCGCGGGTCGGCAGTCATCGTCCGTGAAGGCAAGGAACCTGCCCAGGGCGCGCTCGGCGCCTTTGTTGCGCGCCGCGGCGGGCCCGCCGTGGTTGGCCACAAGCAGGCTTATATCAAGGCGGTCACTAAACCGCCGTACCACAGCGTTGGGCGGCACCGGGCTGCCGTCATCAACGACGACCACTTCGAAGGAATCAGCCGCAAGCCGCTGGCGCGCCAGCGCTTCCAGGCAATTCGCCAATTCCGCTGGCCGCGAATAAGTCGGAATGATTATCGAGAAGAGCGTTTGCTGCGCCGTCATTCTTCCCGCTGTGGCGCGGCCTGGCCGAGATCCTCGCGGCGCGGCGGCCGCGCGGCGTGGGCCAGAAGGCCGTTGCGATGGAATTCCAGGCGCGCCACCTTCTCCGCAGCCTGCCCGGCGCCAAAAGTGTATCCGAGCCACTGACCGACGGCATCGACGACCAGCGCGAACAGGAGCGGAGCCAACACGCGGGGCAGCAGATCGGGACGCGACCGGCGAATCCCCGGCACCAGACGTTTAAGGCGAACCAGCGGAATCAGGCAGGCGCCGGCACTGTAAGCCGCGCGGCGCAGTAGCGGCCATGAGTATACGCGCTGCGCCGCAAACAAACGTCCCGAGTAACAGAGGTAGGGTATCCAGCGTGAGGGCTGGGTGAAGTTCGAATGAAAGGTTCTGGCGGCCGGCTCCAGGTACAATCGACGGCCGCGCGCCCGCAGTTCCTGATGCAAAGTGCTCTCGGCGGCGAGCAGTTCCTCCAGGCGGTCTTTGTATTCGAGCAGGAGGTCGCGCTTGTACGAAGTATTGTGGCCGGGCAGATCGTCAACCTCGCCGGCCGCCGGCGGGTCAAACCACGGACCGTACCCGATAATAAAGTCCGCCCAGCTAATCAGGCTTTCCGGATTGCCGTTGCACATCGCCGGTCCGACCGCCGCCCAGCCTTGGCCGTGCGCATCGATAAGCGCCTGCGCCCAGGCAGGGTCGGGAAGCGAATGGTCCTCCGTCATCACGACGACCGGCGCGGTCGCGCAGCGGATGCCGGCGGTTTTCGCCCGCGCGACACTCCGCAGAATGCCCAGCTCGACGATGCGCCAGCAGCAGAAGTCGTCCAGATCGCCAATATCGGCGCGCAGTGCGGCCGCCGCGGGCGCCACGATTACCAGTTCCAGCGCATCGCGTACCGTTTGCGCGCGCAACGCGCCAACCAGGTTGCGGATGGTGTCATATGAGTCGGGAGTGACGATGATGACCGACAACGCCGGTTTCCGCCGACCTGCCGGCTGTTCCAGCGCAACCACTGCGGCACCATCGGGGCCTTGATTCGTCGATACCACGAGCCTCAGGAACCCGCCGGTTCGTACCGCTTTGACGCAGGACGTTGCCGGTTCGCGTGGAATTCAAATTTGCCCGCGCGCTCCGCCTCGCGGCCGACGCCCAGAAAGTAACCCGCCATTTCACCCGCGGCGTCACACGCAAGCAACATCAGCAACGCCGGGAACGTGTTGCGGGGCAGCGTCGCGCGATGGCGCCCGCGCACCTGCGCGAGGATGCGCCGCAGGCGCACCGCCGGGATGAGCGGAGCTGCCGCGCCATAGGCGAGCCGTCTCGTTATCGGCCAGCTACGGGCACGCGCGGCAGCAAAAATCCGTCCGCCGTGGAAGCGCAACCGCATCGACGCGGGTGCCGTGGAGTAGTTCATGTGAAGGGTCCTGGCGGCCGGTTCGAGACGCAGTTGAAAACCCCGGGCGCGCAAGTCCCAGTGCAGGATGCTCTCCGATTCGAGCATCGGTTCAAGGGCATCACCATACTCCATAAGGAGTTCGCGCCTGTAACTGCTGTTGTGCCCCGGCAAATGCTCGGCGACTTCTGGCACCTTAGGGTCCAGCCACGGCGCGTACTCGATCAGTAGATTGGCCCAGCTAATAGCGCTATCAGGGTTCGCGTTGCCGACGGCCGGCCCCACCGCGGCCCACGGCTCCCTGTAAGCGGCGACTAGCGCCTCCGCCCATCCCGGTTGCGGAAATGAATGATCCTCGACGAAAGCCACGACCGGCGCGCGAGCGGCGCGCACTCCCGCAACCCGCGCTGCCGCGGTGGACGAAAGAATGCTCGCGAATGGAACCACTTGCACGTCATGGAAGCCTTGCAGTTCCTGCGCGTCGAGTGGGATGGCGTCGGTTGTCGGCGCCACGATGACCACCTCGAGTTGCCGCTTGATGGATTGGGCTTTCAGATGGCGCAGGACAGTGCCGACGGTGTCGTATCGATCCGGCGTGATGACCACCACGGACATCGCGGGAAGGCTCACCATGGCGGGCCCGTGCTGACTGGCCATCCGCTGCCCTAGCCGGCGGGGCATCGCTCACCCTGTGCGGAGGTGGCAATCCGCGCGACCGCTTCGCCTGATTGCGTGATTCTCACCTGCTGGCCAAGAGATGCGGATTCCGCCGCAGCCAGCGTCACGCGCAGTGCGCTGCGAGCATCTTCGAAACCGCACTGAGCGGGCGCGTCGTTGCGTATTGCCTTGATGAAGTGGCGCCATTCGGCTCGATAGGAAGCGATGATGTCGCCGCCGTGAAGCAACTGGCCGGCCGCCTGCGGCGCGTTGCGCAGCGCCCCAATCGCACCGCTGAGCCAACTGCGCACGGCGCCCGACGGCGCGGCGTTTGGGCATACGCGAAGGCTGTCGAAACGGTAGCACGACAGCGACAGCCGGCCCTTGGTGCCACAAATCTCCATCTCATTGATGTCACTCACGCCGTGAGAGAACGATGAAGTGACCAGCACTCCGTTGGCCATGATGGCGCTGACCATAACGTACTCTGCTCCGCGCTCATCACAGCGGCGCTGTGCAAACAGCTCCTCGACCTCGCATTGCATCAGGAACCGCCACAGATCGAAATGATGAATGCCGAGATCAAACAGCACGCCGCCGCCCAGGTCGTGGCGACGCCTCCAGTTGGAACCCTGCGCCGGGAATGCCGTCGCGGATGTGAACACCGTATGCATCGTTACCACCGCTCCGAGATGGCCGCCGGCGATGATGGTTTGCGCCTGGCGCACTAGGCGGTGCCAACGCAAATTGAACCCGGCCATCGCTTTGCCTGTGACGCCAGCCGCCCGATCCACTAGCCGGTCGGCGTCGCTAAGAGTCAGCGCCATGGGCTTTTCCAAAAACAGGTGCTTACCCGCATCGAGCACCGCCAGCCCCATCGCCGGATGAAACTGGGGCGGCGCGCAGACGGCGACGACATCGACTCCCCTATCGTTCAACATCGCCCGATAATCGCCGTAGCGCCGGCGCACGCCGAACCGATCTGCGACCTTGTTGAGGCGGCCGGAGTCGGTGTCAGCTACCGCCACCAACTTGATGCCGGTGAGTGCCTGTAGTGCCGGCAGATGGCACTGTTCGACGACGCGCCCGCACCCAATCAGGGCCAGTCGGAGAGGCGGATTCCCCGTTTCCACGCAAACGTTGCTCCCGGCTTTTCTGTGCTGATCTTAACCCAGATTTCGGGAGCTTTCAAACGAAACGGTGTTGCGCGCCGCGGTTTTGAGCCCTCACTGGGATTGCAGCCGCTTAACCCGTAACATCACTAAACGGGAAGTATGAGGCGCATCCGCGCGAGGTGTTCGAACTGGATGGTGTCGATGCTGGGAATGGGGTGGCGCGCCTACCACTCTATCCCAGTAACGATTCGCTGAGAGGGAGGTCCAATGCGCCCATCTGCTCCGCGCTGGTTCCACCGCGTTCTTACTCCGATTGTGCTGTCAGTTGCTTGGGTTTTGGTTACGCACCGACTAGCGCGATCTCACCAAGTAAGCCGGTAATGGTTGTTCACCCAACGCACACTGCATCCGGTATTTATCGCGCGCGCGCGGTTGGAACGCAGATTGGGAAGGGACAAACGCGCTCTCGGCTTGCTTCTGGCTATCAATGCTCAGCTCCAACGACGCCAGTAAAAATTGGTCTGGTGGCCTGTATACGATGGGACAGGAAAACTACGCCGCACAGTCGCAGGACGGGTTCCCGCGTGTCCACCCGAAGGTCACCTTGCGGTTGTCGTCGGTGTGACGCCAGCCATAGGTATCGACAGTCTGCATCCCGGCAAGATCCCTCCTGGTGAACCCAGAGCTGCCCCGCGCTGGCGCGAGTCCTGCGGTGCGTCACCAGCGTTTTTTTACCGCAGTTCGGGCAGCGTTCGGTCCTTGTCGTCTTGCTTGTCATTACGTCGAGCGTAGCGACCGGTGGTTGAGGCTCTCCAGGGCCCCTTGGAAGCTATTTCGGCGCGTCCGGCTTGTGCGGGTACTTGAAGGTCAGCCGATCCTTGTTGTCGCCTTTGCCGGGTCGGCGGGGACAACTTTGTAAAAGCCATCGCGAGGTGATCTCGTCAGCGCGGTGCCGTCGCCGCTGGTCGCCCATGCGCGGTTGTTGGCGGTAGTGTAAACAAATTTTCGTTCGCAGGCTCGGCAGGTGAAGAACTCAGGTCTCCTTGAGCGGATGACCCTGACGGCGTGAAAACGAGCGAACGAAATACAGCGCCGATCCCATCGCAAGGCCGAACAAGGAGTACAGGTAGTAGAGCTGCTGCAGAAAGAAGCCGGCGATGGCCAGTCGAGGGCCGCCCTTCGTGAGCAGCATGAAAAGACCTCGATTGAGCTGGTAGGCGACGATGAGCAATGCGCCCACCACGATCCAGAGGTATGGATTCGCAAGAGACAAAAGAATGGCGAGCACGAGCGCGACGCTCATCATCGCAGCGATTCGCTGATCGTATGAAAAGTTGAGATCGTGGTGCGGGCGGCGCCGCTCCATCCACAGCAGCGTCCATGGAATGGCGCGGCGAGTCACATCGGTGGCGACTAGCGAGGTGAGGGTCCATTTCTTCAGATGCTTTACCTGGAGCGCGGGATCGAGAACGATCCGCACGCTCTGGTCAATCAGCCGGTAGCCGAGCTCGACATCCTCGATCGATGGCAGCTTGAAGCGTTTCTCGTCGAATCCTCCGGCCGCGAAAAAACACTCCCGCCTGACCGCGCCGCATGCACCCCAGAAGGTGGTCGCTTCGAGGTGCGAGTGCTGATGGAAATAGTGGTGCGCGAGATTCTTGAACTGGCTGACGATCGAAACGTCATCGGGATACGCATCGTAGGAGCCGATCAGAGCACCCACCTCCGGCCGTGACATCGTCGCGAGCACTCTGCGCATTCCGCCGGGCGCGAGGATCACATCGGCGTCGAGGAAAAACAGCAGCTCGCCGCGTGCGGCTTCCGCCCCGCGGTTGCGCGCCGCAGACACTCCCGCGTGTTGCGGCAGCTCGATCAGCTTAACCGGATATCGCAAGGCGATCGCTCGCGTTTCGTCGGTGGAATGGTCGTCGACGACGATCAGCTCGACCT
>DAISJI010000175.1:0-5450 GCA_036821585.1 Terriglobales bacterium | reverse complement strand
GATGACCTGGAAGTGCGCGGTCGTCAACATCCCCTTCGGCGGCGCCAAGGGCGGCGTCATCTGCGACCCCAAGAAAATGTCCATGGGCGAACTCGAGCGCATGACCCGCCGCTATACCTCCGAGATCATCGAATTCATCGGCCCCGAAAAAGACGTCCCCGCCCCCGACGTCAATACCAACGAACAGGTCATGGCCTGGATTATGGATACGTATTCCATGCACATGCGCCAGACGTGCACCGCGGTGGTGACCGGAAAGCCGCTGAATATGGGTGGATCGAAGGGACGTCGCGAAGCCACCGGACGCGGCGTGATGATTGTCTGTGATGAAGCCATAAAGAAATTAGGCCTGAATCGCGATGAGTGCCGCGTCATTGTTCAGGGATTCGGCAACGTGGGCTCCAACGCCGCCCGCTTGATGCACGAGGCCGGATACAAGGTCATCGGCATCGTCGAGTTCGACGGCGGCCTCCACAACCCCAACGGCCTCGACATCGACGCCCTTTGGGAGTTCCGCTACCGCAACGGCACCATTCACGGGTTCCCGGGCGGCGAGGCTATGGACAAGGACCAGCTCTTCCACACCGAGTGCGAAATCCTGGTGCCGGCCGCCACCGAAAACGTCATTACCAGCCAGAACGCCGACCGCCTCAAGTGCAAGATTCTCTGTGAGGGCGCCAACGGCCCCACCACCGCCGTCGCCGACGATATCCTCCAGGCCAAGGGCATCTTCGTCATTCCCGACATCCTCGCCAACGCCGGCGGCGTCACCACCAGCTACTTCGAGTGGGTGCAGGACCGCCAGGGATACTTCTGGAAGGAGTCGGTGGTCAACGAGCAGTTGCAGAGCATCATGGAAGCGTCGTTCGAGGACGTGGTGCGCTACGCCGAAACCCACAACGTCAATAACCGCATCGCCGCCTACATGCTCGCCATCGACCGCGTCGCCTACACCATCAAGCAGCGCGGAATCTATGCGTAAGTAAGTTTCAGTTTCGAGTTTCAGTTTCAAGTTGTGGTCCCGGCTGCCCTCAGCCGGGACCGTTTCGCTTTCTGACTTGAAACATGAAACTGGAAACTCGAAACTGTTTTGTTTCCCTTCGCGTGCCTTCGTGTCCTTCGTGGTGAATGGTTTTCCTCTGTGTCCCTCTGTGCCCTCTGTGGTGAATGGGTTCCCTTTGCGTTCCTTCGCGTCCTTTGCGGTGGATGCACTTCGCACTCGGCACCCAACCGCGCATCCGGACGCCGTCGGCAGCGTCCGCTCCGCCCAGTGCAATTCACGGCGCGAATTGTTGGCTCCTAAGCCTTGTCTTCCGCCGGGACCACGCCCTGCGGCGCCAGCGGCAGGTGCCGGATGCGGGCGCCGGTCGCGGCGAAGATTGCGTTGGCCACCGCCGGCGCCAGCGCGCAGATCGGTGCCTCACCCGCTCCCACCGACGGCAGGTCCTTGCGGTCAAGAATCACGACCTCGATTTCCGGCAGGTCGCGGAAGCGCGGCACGCGATAGTCGTGCATGTGCGGGTTCTGGATCTTCCCGTTGGCGAACTGGATGGATTCAAACAATGCGCCGCCGATTCCCTGCACGATTGCGCCCTCGGTCTGGTTACGTACGCCATTCGGATTAACGACCGCGCCGCATTCAAAGGCGATTACCACACGTCGAATGCGAACCGTTGGCACGATCTCCACTTCCACGCACGCCGCGTAGAAGCCGCCCTTTTCGGTCCCGCAAGCCATGCCAAAGCCGCGTTGCGCTGAACTCTTTTGCGACTTCCAACCGAACTTGTCAGCCGCCGCTTGCAACACCGCTCGCACGCGCTCGTCGGTCAGGTTCTTGAGGCGGAAGGCGAGCGGGTCCATGCCGATCGCGTTGGCCAGTTCGTCGATATGCGATTCGCGCGCGAAGTTGTTGGCGGTGGCGGCCAGTGCGCGGTATGAGCCCTGGCGCAGCGGCGACTTCACCGGATGATATTGCGCGACCTTGTTCGCGATGTTGTATTGCGGCTCGATTCCCGCCGGGCCGGAGTTGTAGTTGTGGAAGTCCCACGCGACGATCGTTCCGTCGCGATTTACGCCGCTGCGGACTTCGATCACGCCGGCAGGCCGGAAGTACGCCCAGGTGAACTCCTCTTCGCGCGTCCACACCAGCTTTACCGGTTTGCCCGCGGCTTTGGCCAGGCGCGCGGCTTCGATCGCGGCATCGCCGGTGTGCTTGCCGCCATATCCGGAGCCGGTGTCGGGCATGATGACGCGCACCTTGTCGGGTGAAACGCGGAACGCTTCCACCAGTTCGTCGCGCACCCCGAAAGGACGTTGCGTGCCCGTCCACACGGTGAGTTTGTCGCCCTGCCATTCGGCCACCGCGGCGCGCGGCTCCAGCGGCGTGTGCGCGATGTACTGCACCGTGTAAGAGCGCTCCAGCTTGATGGGCGCCGCAGCCAGCGCCTGCTCGACGTTGCCGCGCGCAGGCGCTTCCCGCCCCTGCTCGACGTTCTGCTTGAGGTACTCGAACAGGTTCGCGTTCGACGGTCCGGGCGGGACCTTCCAATCCGCCTTGATCGCCTTCACCGCGCGTTCCGCCGACGAAGGATCGGGCGCGGCGACGCCGATGAAGTTGCCATCGCTCACCACCTTCACGCCCGGAATTGCCTCCGCGTCCTTGGTCTCGGCCGAGATGATCTCCGCGCCAAACGCGGGCGGACGCAGAATCTTGCCGAACATCATGCCCGGGCGGGTCACGTCGGATGGGTACTGGTGCTTGCCGGTGACGAAGTCGCGTCCGTTGACTTTTGGCTTCGCCGTCCCGGCGATTTGCCAGTTGGCGGGCGGAGTTTCGGGCGGATTGGCGGCGATCACCTTGATCAGCTTCTGGCCCTGCGTGAGTTCGCCGTAGGTCGCGGACTTGTTGGATGACGGATCGACCACGCGTCCATCGCGCGCGATAAGTTTCGTGCGATCGGCGTTCCAGCGTTGCGCTGCGGTGTCGAGCAAAAGTTCGCGTGCAGTCGCCGCAACATTGCGCAAGATTGGCGCCATACGCGGGGTAGTCTGGCTGCCGAAAGTCCCGGCGTCCCACGGGACGAGGTCGGTGTCGCCCATCAGCATGGTGATCTGGTCAAACGGCGCGCGCAGTTCTTCCGCCACCTGCTGGGCGAGCGAGGTGCGGATGTTCTGTCCCATCTCGACCTTGCCGGTCAGGACGGTAATCCGCCCGTCGGGCGCGATGTGCAGCCAGGAGTCGAGGTCCTTGGGCAACTGCTGGCCGCCCCGCGCGCGTCCAGACTCCTGCGCCAGCGTGGAAGGTGCGGCGGCGCAGACCAGCAGTCCGCCGCCGAACACTTTCAGAAAATCGCGGCGGTCGAGGGTGAACCAGTGCAGGATGCCGCTGACTTCATGCTGCTCGGTTTCCAGAAGAAGGTCGTCGCGTTCGCTCATCGCTAGGACCTCCTCGACTGCTGCGCCGCCTGTTTCACGGCGGCCAGGATGCGCGCGTAGGTCCCGCAGCGGCAGACGTTGCCGTTCATCTGCCGGACGATGTCGTCGTCGGTGGGATTCGGGATCGCGTTCAGCAGCGCGACCGTCGACAGGATCATGCCCGAAGTGCAGTAGCCGCACTGCAAGGCTTCCTGCTCGAGAAATGCGGCCTGTACCGGGTGCAATTTGCCGTTTTGCTCCAGGCCTTCGATGGTCGTGATCTTCTTTCCCGCGGCCTGCGACACCGGAGTGCGGCAGGAGCGCGCCGGACGCCCGTCGATGAGCACGGTACAGGCGCCGCACTGCCCTTCGCCGCAACCGTACTTGGTGCCGGTGAGCTGAAGGGAATTGCGGAGCACGGAAAGAAGGGATTCATCGGGCGGCGCGTCCACCTGCCGCTCGCTGCCGTTGACGTTCAACACCAGGGCACTCATTTGCACCTCCAGGGTGAAGCGAACAGCCAATTCTATGCGCGGCGAGGGCCTCCAACGTGGAATAACGAAGGTTGCTGCCGTTGCTAACTCAAACGGTAGCGCCGATGCCGCGGCGCTGCTTCATCTCGGAATGAATAGCGTCGAGATCTTCTCGCGTGAGGCGGGTACGGATCAGCGGGAACACGATCTCTTCTTCCAGCGCCAGGTGCTCGGTCCAGAGATCCTGGAGTGCGGCGGCGTCGGCGCGGAGATCGGCGGCGTAAGCGGAGAGCTTTTCGGGGTTGGTCTTCAGTTCGGTCCAGCGCGGCAAGAGGCGGGCAACGACCTGGTTCAGCGGACCGTGCTGGTCCACCATGGCTTCGAGCGCTGCACGCTCGCTCGCATCGGTAAGCCGGCGGCCCAGGCGCGGATAGACGGATTCGTTCTCGTCGGCTTCGTGCAGTGGGAGAGCGATGGAGTAATAGCGGTGCACGGCTTCGGCGGCGTTGGCGATCTCAGGCGCAGCCGCGCCCGTGGCCTCCGCCAGGCGGACGGCAATGCCGGTGAAACTGCGAATTCGCTGATGGCAGGCGAGCAGCATGGCGACTGCGTCCTGTTCCAGCGCCGGTGTTGCTCCCAGCTTGATGTCGGTAATCACAGGCCCATTCTAGCCCCCACCGCCAAGCTGCCGTAGAGCGCCTAAACTGCTGATTTTGCGCCATAAAGTAGCACCAGGGCGGATTTCCCCTTACGTATCAGGGCTTTTTCCGGTATGCTGTGGGCGCGTTGTTTTGAAACGGTCGAGAGCAGTTCCCGCCCAGTGCGTTTCCTGCCTCAAGAATGCCCCGATTCAAATACACGTAACACCGAAGAAAGAAGAAGGATTAAGCAACAAATGGAACAAGGAACAGTAAAGTGGTTCAATGACGCGAAGGGTTATGGCTTCATCAGCCGCCAGAACGGCGAAGACGTGTTTGTTCACTACTCGGCGATCCAGGCCGGTGGCTTCCGCAGCTTGCAGGAAGGTCAAACCGTTCAGTTCAATGTCGTCAAGGGCCCCAAGGGCTGGCAGGCAGAGAACGTTCAACCTGTCTAACCAGCACGACCGGTCGAGCGACGGTAACAATAAAATCTGAAATCAAGGGGTGGCTTCGGCCACCCTTTTCGTTGCGGCCCGAATGGGCAATTTTCCGTCGTTGTGCTGCAAAGTTTTGCACTATGCGCTTCCTCTGGTTCAGTTCCTCCCTTTAAGGTACACTCACTCCACGGTTTAGCGTGGGCGTCCCAAATTACTGCCGGAACCACAGTTGCTGCTGGTCGAGTTAAGCACAAGCGTGCCTTTCTGGCAGGCCCCCAGGCTCAAGGTTGCGGAGCCCCGTTGATTCTGAATCGGGCTTCAGGTCACGTTCTGGGTTTTTCGCACTTACGGGCAGGATCGCGAGTATTCGCCGCAACGGGAGAAACACGAAACCGCGTTCGATTGACAGGCGCATTCGAGAAGGAAGTAGAGACATGTCGAGAATCACTAAGACCACCGTTGTTTCAAGAGCGCAGTTGCGGATT
>DAISJI010000174.1:4201-5467 GCA_036821585.1 Terriglobales bacterium | reverse complement strand
TCGCCGAGTCCGCTCTCCATCACCCGCATGATGTCCAGGCAGACGTCGAGGCCGATGAAGTCCGCCAGCGTCAGCGGCCCCATGGGGTGCGCCATGCCGAGCTTAAAGACCTCGTCCACCGCTTCCGGCGTCGCCACGCCCTCCATCACCGCGAAGATCGCCTCGTTGATCAGCGGCATGAGCACGCGGTTGGAGACGAATCCCGGGAAATCGTTCACCTCGACCGGCGTCTTCTCCAGCTTCAGCGATAACTCCTTCACCGCGCCGTAAGTCTCGTCCGACGTCGCCAGCCCACGAATGACCTCCACCAGCTTCATCACCGGCACCGGGTTGAAAAAGTGCATGCCGATGACTTTGTCCGGACGCTTGGTGAGTGCGCCGATCCTGGTGATGGAAATAGAGGAAGTATTGGTGGCGAGGATGACCTCGGGCCGGCACACCCGGTCGAGTTCGCGGAAGAGCTCGGCCTTGATGTCGAATTTTTCGGTCGCGGCTTCAATCACAAAGTCGCAACCGTCGAGGCCGCTGCGTCCGACACCGCTTTCGATATTCTTCAACGCCTGCTCGCGCTGCTCCGCGGTGATCTTCCCTTTACTGGCCTCGCGCTCCAGGTTTTTCGAGATGGTCTGCAGGGCGCGGTCGAGGAATACCTGTTCCACGTCGCGCAACAGCACCCGAAAACCAGATTTCGCGAATACGTGCGCGATGCCGTTGCCCATGGTGCCCGCGCCCAAAACTGCGACGGTCTTGATGTCCATATGAGTGCCTCGATGAGTAGAAAAACTGAGAAGTGTAGCAGATGGGGCGAGGCGAAGCGCGAGTGCGATCAGTGGATCGAGGTAAATCGGTAGATCGGTATTTCAGTATTTCAGTGGCCAAGCCCTCGAATCAGCACAGCGCTCAGGGAGTGTTCGTACCGATAAAGCGAGATACCGAGATACCTCGAAAAAGCAAAAGGGGCGCGTGGTACCGCGCCCCTCAAGCAATTGCGTCACGTTGGTGCTAGTCGGCGTAGCCGAAGGTGGCTTTCACGCCGGCTACTTCGATCATGTCGCCCTCGCTCAGTTCCTGTTGTCCGGAGATCTGGGCGCTGTTCACCTTCACCTTGATGTCCTTTTCCGAGGCGGCGATGAAGTACTTGCTGTCGCGGCGGTTGATCACGGCGGCGACCTTGGGCGCAAACCAACCTTTCAGCTTGATCGACGCCATATCCGACTTGCCGATTACGCTCAGCTTGCCGGACAGGGTGTACTGGCTCTGATCGGT
>DAISJI010000174.1:0-4101 GCA_036821585.1 Terriglobales bacterium | reverse complement strand
GCCAGCATCTCCTTGGCCTTCCTGGTGTCGAGCACGACCGTGGAATCCAGCGTCGGCACCATGGGCATGGTCCTCTCGACGGGCAGGGGCTGCGTCTTCGAGCCGGCCTGGTCTTCGTGCCACTCGTCCTTGAGGGCGAGGACGTGCTTACCGATCATGACCTCATCGCCGTCCTTAAGGGCAACTTTGCTCACGCGGCGGTTGTTCACGTACGTGCCGTTGAGACTGTTGTTGTCTTCCAGCACGTAGTGATCCTGTTCAAAATAGATCTTCGCGTGGTGGCCGGAGACCGCGAGGTTGTCGATCTGGATGAGATTGTCAGGTAGGCGCCCGATGGTTACCACACCCTGCGCCAACGCAAATTCCTTCAGAACTGCCTGTTCGAACTTCAAATAGAGTTTTGCCATTTCGGACTCCCTCCACCAAACAACCTGCGGAGAATTCGTTTCCACCAGGACAGGGCAACAAAGCGAATCACCAAGCACGTGATGTTATCGCTGCCTCCGCCCTCTCTGGCCGCCTCGATCAGACGGTCGGCCATCAACTGCAAAGTCACCGTTCCCTGGATAATTTCAAGAAGACTGTCGTCGGGCACGTGGCGCGTCAGCCCGTCGGAACAGAGCAAGAGGATGTCTCCCGGCAGCGCCATCATGTCGTCCAGATCGGGTACCACTTTTTCTTCCGGACCCAGCGCGCGGATGATGATGTTCTGCATCTCCGACGCGTTCGCTTCCTCCAGCGTGATCAGCCCGCGCCGCACTTGCTCCATCACCAGCGAGTGGTCGCGCGTGATTTGCTGGAGAGTGCCCGCGCGGACCAGGTAAATGCGGCTGTCGCCAGCGTGCCCGACGGAGAAAAAGCCACTGTCCACGAGCACGGAAACAATCGTCGCACCCATTCCCGAGTGGGCCACATGCTTGACGGCGGCCTGGTAGATCGCTTCGTTGGCCAGCCGGATCGCGCTTCCCAGCCGGTTCGCCCGATCACTGACCCCTTCGACCTGCTCCCCGACTTGCGGGTACTTGTGGGTCTTGGCCGCCTCACGAAAGTAAGTAAGGACGGTATCCACTCCCATTTTGCTGGCGACTTCGCCGGCCGCCTGACCGCCCATGCCGTCGCACACGACGTAGATCCCGTAGCGCGAGTCGTAGCCGAGGTTGTCCTCGTTATTCGTGCGTACGCATCCGACATCGGTTTTCGCGGCGACTTCGACCGTCAGGCTCATGTGAGTCTCAAAGTTCAGTTTCGGGTTTCAGATTCGAGTTCGGAAGTAGCAAGTTTGAGCCTTGAAACCCGAACTCGAACCGATACTGCCAACTACGCTCCCACTCCCGCGCCTTTGGCGAGGAGCGCGCGCAGGTCCACTGCCATGTCGGCGCCGCGCTGGTACCGCTGTTCCGGGTTCTTGGCCAGCGCCTTGTCGATGATGACCGCGATGCCCGCGGGCAGGTCGGCGCGCGCCGTCTCAATCCGCGGGTGCTCGGCGTTGGCGATGCGGAACATCAGGGTTGCCACCGTCTCGCCGGTGAACGGCTTTTCGCCGGTCAGCATCTCGTACAGCGTAACGCCCAGCGAGAACAGGTCGGCGCGGCCGTCCACCTTGGCGCCGGCCAGTTGCTCCGGCGACATGTAGCTCGGCGTGCCCATGACGGTTCCCGTGGCCGTCTTCGACTGCGACGTGATGCGCGCGATGCCGAAGTCGGTCACCTTGATCTTGCCGTCTTTCAACTTCATGATGTTCGCCGGCTTGATGTCGCGGTGCACCACGTTTTCCGAGTGCGCATAGTCGAGCGCGTCGGCAACCTTGGCAATGATCTCCAGCGTCTCGTTGACCGGCAAAAGCTTGCCCTTGGTGGTGTAGTCCTTCAGGTCGCACCCGCTGAGCAGCTCCATGGCGATGTAGCTGATGTCGCCATCGTCGCCCGCATCGTAGATGGTCACGATGTTCGGGTGCACCAGGCGCCCGGCGCTTTCCGCCTCGCGGAAGAAGCGCTCCTTCATCAGCTTCGTGTCCTCGGCATCGAATTCGTCCTCGAAGCGCAGGGTCTTGATGGCGACCTCGCGGTTGATCTTCGGGTCCTTGCCGAGATAGACCACGCCCATCGCGCCCTTGCCGAGTTCTTTCGTCACCTCGTAGCGGCCCAGCGTCGGCTTGGCCAGATCGCTTACGCCACCGCCCTGCGCGATGACCGTGGAATCGGCGCCGCCGCCCTTCATGCCGCCACGTCCGCCGAGGATGATGGTCTCGCCGGCGATGCGCAGCTTCTGCGAGCGCTCGGCGATGTCCTTGAAGTTCTTGTCCACCGTCGCGATGTGCTCAAACACCTGCACCGCTTTGTTGAACTGGCGCTTGCGCTCGAAATCCAGCGCCAGGCCGTAGAGGGTGTCCTTCATGCCGGTGTCGATCGGGACTTTGCGGAACTTCTCGAAGGCCATGTCGAGCATGCCCTGGCCCTGGAACGACAGGCCGAGCATCTTGTTCGTCTCGGCCGATTCGCCTTCCAACACTTCCGTACGCTTTTCCTGCACGAGGTAGCGCTTGGAGACCACGACCGTGTAACCGGCCACCAGCATCAGCGCCGGATAGGCCATCTTCAGCCAATAACCGTGCGCGGTGAACAGATAGATGCCACCGCCGATCACGATCGCCAGCAGCACCACGGCGATGATCGCGCTGACGCCCGCCTTCATGTGCGGAATCGCCAGCGAGACGAACAGCGCGAACAGGATGAGCAGGCCGAGTTCAAGTTTGCCGGCCCACTCAGGACGGATCAGGTATTGGCCGTTGATTACGTTCTGAATGACGTTGGCGTGGATCGCCATGCCCGGAAATTGCGTGCCGACGGGAGAGGTGTAGAGGTCGCCGCCGCCGGTCGCGATCATGCCGATGATGACGATCTTGCCCTGGAAAGCTTCGGGCGGAATCTTGCCGGCGCGCACGTCGCTGAACTTGTAGGCCGTGATGTTCTGCAGCTTGGCGTAATCCACCATCAGGCGCCCTTGCGCGTCCATGGGGATATGCGCGCGGCCGAGCACCAGTTCCTTGCCCGGGACGAAGCGGTAGTCGTCCGACTCCAGGCTGTAGAAGGCGCGCAGGCATTGCAGCGCAAACGATGGGAACAAACGGCCATTGAAGTCCATCACCAGCGGAACCGCGCGCTGCACGCCGTCGGGCGAGGGCGTCAGGTTCGCCTGGCCAATCGCTTTGGCAACCTTGGCAAAGCGATCGAGGGGCGGCGTGAAGTCGCTGGTCGGGGTGATGTTGCCGTCGGACTTCACGTTGGCGACGAAGTTCTTGTCGACAGCTTCCGGAATCTGCTTGTCCACTTTGCCGGCAGGCGCGCCCTCGGTAAACGACATGGGCAGCACGACGTTTTGGGCAAAGGCGATCTCATTTTCCAGCTTGGTGTCGTTGTCGAGGCGGTTCTCGGCCTCGGTCAGGATGGTGACAAATTCCTGCTCGGCGCCACTCTTGGCTTTGGCGGCAGCAACGGCGGCGTTGACAACCGCCTCGTCCTTTCCGCTCCCCTGCACGGGGTTCGTCCGGGCGGCATATTCTTCCTTCAGCTTGCGGACTTCCTCCAGCCCGGGATTGATTTCCGGATTGGAAATAAAGATGTCGAGGGCGATCACCTTGGCTTGGTTTTCGGCGAGCTTGTTGACCATCTCGGCCATGTAGGAGCGCGGCCAGGGCCAGCGCCCGATCGCCTTGATGCTGTCGTCGTCAATGCCGATCAGCACGACGTTTTCGGCGCTCTTGGCGCCCGCACGCAGCCGGGCGCGCATGTCGTACAGCTTGCCCTCCAGGCCCTCGGCCAGGTTCATCCAGAAGACACCCAGCACCAGCAGGCTGACCACTGCACCGAGCGCAACGTCCGCCCAAGCGAATTTCCGCTTACCCATGTGATTGCTCCATCCGTGACCCTGTTACAGCCTTACCCCGCCTTGTTCTGGGGAACCCCGGTTGACCGCGGGTCCAGGCACGCTCCTGCACATGCCTGAGTTTGGGGGGACAAAACACCCCGCGAATACTTGGGAGAGGTGCGCGCGGATTTTACCTACTAAGTAACGCGACAGGCAAGGGATTTATTGATGCGATAC
>DAISJI010000173.1:0-5481 GCA_036821585.1 Terriglobales bacterium | reverse complement strand
TTGAGTCCGCTGCGTCTGCCAGTTCCGCCATCCCGGCTTGGGTAGGCAATTAAGTATGGCATAGGGCGGCCGCCGTCTGCCAGATGCTGCTACTTCGCAGGCGGCGCCGATTCTTTGAGCATCATCCCGCCGAATAGCAGCGAGAACGCGAACAGTGAAAACACGACGAACCCCGGAACAAAGCTTCCGGTCGCGTCACGCAGGGCGCCCGCGATCAGCGGAGCGAGAAACGCCAGCAGGTACCCCACGCTGAAGAACACGCCGTTGAGAACCGCGAGTTTCTGCGGCGTCATGCCCGGCAGTTCCATTGCCAGCGTGGTCAGCGGCGCTACCCAGAGGAACAGTCCGATACCGAAGATTACGGCACTGATCGACAGCACGACGAGGTTGCCGGTGAGGAACAGCCCGAACGCGGCCGCGCCGGTCAGCGCTCCGGAAGCGAGGATGAACGGCTTGCGCCGTCCGGTACGCTGCGCGAGGATACCGCCGACAATGGCAGCCGGAATGCCGACCATGTTCGCCAGGCCGGTGAGTTGCGACGCCTTCGCCGCGCCCAGACCGAGTGACTCCTTGTAGAACGTCGGCAGCCAGGTGTTGAACACCAGGTAGATGCAGAGCGGACCGGCGGCGGCGAACGTCAGCCACCAGGCTTCCTTCATGCGGAGGATCTCGCGATAGGTCGCGCCCGATGACACCGTGGCAGCGCGGTTCGCCGGAAAGCGGTCGCGGCCGAAGATCAGCCATGCGATGGCGATGGCGGTGCTCACGATCGCGTACGCCATCAGCGTGCGCGTGCGTCCGAAATGCGCCGCCAGCGGGATGGTCACGAACAGCGACAAGGTAATGCCGGAGTTGACGGCAACGTAATTGAATCCGTTCGCGAGCGCCAGTTCGGTGCGCGGGAACCACTGCAGCACCGCCGGCCCGAGCAGGGTCACGACAATGGCGCCGCCCACTCCGAACAGAATCCGCGACGCGACCAGCGCGGAAAAATCAGGGGCGAACGGCGTGTACAGGCTGGCGCAGATGCAGAAGTTACCGATCAGGATGGCGCGGCTCACGCCCATGCGCACGGCCATGATCCCCGCCAGCAACGGGACGAAGATTTTGGCGAACGATACGGCCGAAACAACCAGGCCGGTACGCGTGTAATCGAGCGCGAACTGCTGCTGGATTTCCTTCAGGAACGGCGAATACCCGATCCACGACATTCCGAACACGAAATAACTCAAAAATAGAAGTGCTTCGATGAGGAACCGGTACGGGCGGGCCTCGGCGGACTGGAAAGTTGCGGGCGCGGCAGCGCTCATGGGCTTGGCCTCAGCGCGCATGGTATAGCAAAGCGAGTGTTCACTCTGTGACGTCGGACCGCACCTTCCACACCACTTGCCGAAGCATGCCGAGCAGGAGTTCGGCGTCGCCGGGACCGATTCGCAGACGTCGCACCAGGCGGCGCACTTTTTCTTCCGTCGAGACAGCCACCCGCGGCTTCACGTAACCGCTGGCGCGCAGGGCGTCCATGAGCAGCGCGGTAATACGCTCCACCTCGCCTGCCGGCGCCGACCGCACTCTTGTTTCTGGAAGCGCGGTCTTGGCATCCCGGATCAACTCATACACACACACCGCCACCGCCTGGCCCAGGTTCATCGAGAGGTGCTCTTCCCGCGTCGGAATCCGCAGCAGCCAGTGGCAATGGCTGAGCTCCGCATTCGACAGCCCGAATTTCTCCGACCCAAACAGCAGCGCGACCGGTCCGCCCGCAAGTTGTTTGCGAATCCGTCGCGCACCCTGCTCGAGTCGATAAAGAGGTAGGTCCAGCGCCCGCTTTCGCGCACCCGTGGTCCCGACTACGAGCGTGCAGTCCGCCACTGCCTCAGCGACGCTGGTGAATTCTTCCGCTTTCGCCAGCACCTCCGCCGCTCCCACCGCCGACTTCGCTTCCCGGAACGCTACTTCGTAGGGATTGACCACCCGCAGGCGCTGGAACCCGAAGTTGCTCATGGCGCGCGCGGCGGCACCGATGTTCAGCGGATTCCGCGCATCCACCAACACCACCCGCAGCCGATCGAATTCAGCAGAGGTCCTCAAGGCTGCCATTGTAAGTCCCGCGCGCTCGCGGGAAGCGTGCGTCTTTTTGGCGGACTCGGGCGTATCATAGGCGGGATTTCTACATCCCCGTAGCTGGAGGGACCATGGGCTGGATCGTTCTGGCGGTCGTAGCGGCGATCATCATTTTTGTAATCGTGCTCTATAACGGGCTGGTGCAGCTCAAGGTGCGCGCCGACGCCTCCTGGAGCGATATCGACGTCCAGCTCAAGCGCCGGTACGACCTGATTCCCAACCTGGTGGAAACCGTCAAAGGTTACGCCGCCCACGAAAAGGGCACCTTCGAGAACGTTGCCAAGTGGCGCTCCGCCGCCATGGGCGCGACGTCTCCGCAAGATCGCGGCCAGGCGGAGGGTGCGCTCACCATGGCGCTCAAAGGGCTTTTCGCGGTCGCGGAAGCCTATCCGCAACTGAAAGCCAACGAGAATTTCATGTCGCTGCAGAAATCGCTGGCCGATATCGAAAGCGACGTGCAGAACTCGCGCCGTTACTACAACGCCGTCGTCCGCGATTACAACACGCGCATCGCCACCTTCCCGGCCAACATGATGGCCGGCGCGCTGGGTTTTGCGCCGCGCCAGTTCTTCGAGCTCGACTCGCCGGCCGAACGTGCCGTGCCGCAAGTAAAGTTCTGAGACACTTTTATGATCCGTCATCCTGAACGAGGACGGCGCGAACAACCAGCCGTCGCGGTTTTCGACGGCGAGTTGCGGCGTCCGAGGCGAAAGACCTTTTGTCTTTTCATCGCCGCGCTGCTCCTCGTTGCCAGCCTTCCCGCTTTCGCCCGCTCCTGGCGCATTGCTGACTTCCACTCTACCGTCGCCATCGACGACCGCGGCTTCACCACCGTCACCGAGCGCCTCGACCTCGTTTTCGTCGGTTCCTTCAACGGCATCTGGCGCAGTATTCCGGTGGAGTATCCCGGCCCGCGTGGTACCAACTATTCGCTCTTCGTGAAAGTTGAGTCGGTCACGGACGGTGACGACCGCCCGCTGAAATACGAAGTCTCGCGCGACGGCGACTTCAAGAAGATCAAGATCTATGTACCCGGCGCGTCCGACACCTCGCGCACCGTCCTCATCACCTATTCCAGCCCCAACGCCGTCCGCTGGTTCGACGATCATGACGAGTTCTACTGGAACGTGACCGGCAATGACTGGCCCGTTCCCATCGACCACGCTTCCGCGCTCGTTTCCCTGCCCGAGAATACGGCGGGCAGCCTGAAAGCGCAGGCGTTCACCGGCGTGTATGGCTCGCACGATCAGGAAGCCACTGCCACCGTCAATGCTTCGCACGTCGAATTCGAGACTACCAATCCCATGCCCATGCGCGGCGGCATGACCATCGACGTCTTTATTCCCAAGGGCCTGCTGCGCGAACCGAGCGGCTTCACGAAAGCGTTGTGGTTCCTGCGCAGCAACATCGTCGTGCTGGTGCCGCTGTGGTTCTTCGCCGTGATGTTTACGCTGTGGTGGTTCAAGGGACGCGATCCTAATCCCGGCATTTCCATCGCGCCGCAATACGAGCCGCCGCCGAACATGACGCCCGCCGAGGCCGGCACCCTCATCGACGACACGCTCGACCCGCGCGATATCACGTCAACGATCGTCGATCTCGCCGTCCGCGGCTACATCAAGATCGAACAGACGGACAAGCCCGGCATCTTCACCCATCACAAGGACTACGACTTCCATCTGCTCAAAGATCAGGCTACGTGGATCGATGGCCTGGCGCCCTTCGAGCGCGTGATTCTGGAGAACATGTTCTGGGGCGCAAAGCTGACCAGCCTCTCCGGCCTGAAGAACCGCTTCTACACCGCAATTCCCGTCATTAAGAGCGACATCTTCTCTTCCCTGCGCACGAAGGGGATGTACTTCCTCGATCCGCAATCGGCGGCCGGCTACTCCTTCGTGGCGCTCCTGATTATTGCGGCGCCGCTCGTGCTCGGCCAGGTAACCGGGCGGATCAACTTTTTCGAATCGATCGGGCTGGCAATCGCGGCGGGTGTCGTTTCCGCGATCATCTTCTTCTTGTTCGCGCGCGTGATGTCGGCCAAGACGATGCTGGGCGCGCGCACCCGGATCCAGGTCCTGGGATTCCAGGACTTCATGAACCGCGTGGACGCCGACCGCATCAAGCGCCTCCCGCCCGACACCTTTGAAAAGTACCTGCCCTACGCGATGGCGCTGGGTGTGGAAGCCGCATGGGCAAAGGCGTTTGCCGGGATCGTGACCCAGCCGCCGAGCTGGTATTCCGGACAATACACGCCGGGTTACTGGAACCCGATGCTATTCACCACCGACATGCACACCATGGCCAACAGCGCTCACCAGGCGATGATCGCGTCTCCGCGCGCCAGTTCCACCGGCTCCGGCTGGAGTGGCGGCGGAGGCTTCAGCGGAGGCGGATTCTCCGGTGGCGGCTTTGGCGGCGGCGGTGGCGGGGCGTTCTAGCGTGCGCTGCGCGAGAGGTCGAAGAGAAGCTCGCGACTCGTCTTTGGTTTGGGTCTGGCCGCCGGGTGCCCCGGTCTGGGCCGGTTTTGGCTGGACCGGGGGTTTCCTCTGCCCCTCTGCGACCTCTGCGCTGAAGATTTTTCAATCCGTGTTCATCCGCGAAAATCTGCGGCAGATGTTTTCCATTTAAAGGGGTTCTGGTTATGCGGTACTGCTCACTCAGGACCGCCCCCAGCGGCTATTCTGCTTTGACTCTACCCCCGTTACTGGGGTATAAATCTCTCACGTTTTTGCCTGGTTGATAGAGCTTGGGAGGTCTGTTTGTCCGCTGTTTGTGCCATCGTTGTAGCTGCATGCGGGAGGGCCGCATGCTGAAGATGGTGCTCGCCGACAAGCAGGCGATTTTCCGGGCCGGCATCGCCAAGGTTCTCGGGGTAGAAGACGAAATCCGCATCGTCGCCCAATTGCAGTCGAGCGACCAGATCATTCCCGCGCTCGAAAAGTTTCATCCCAACATCCTCGCCTTTGCCACCAATCTGGTGTCCAACATGGCCGAACTGGTGGAAGCCGCCGGACGCTTCAAGACCCGCCTGATCGCGCTCGCCGAAACCGGCGAAAACACCTCGGCCCACCTGAGCTCCGGGATTCACGGCGTGGTTTTTCGCAGCGTGACCGGCCCGCAGTTGCTGGAGTGCGTTCGCGCGGTGGCGGGCGGCGGTACCTGGGTGCAACCCGCGCTGGCGTCGCCGGAAGTCACCGAAAACGACATGGTGGGAGCGCGCGTCCGCGACCGCCTCACCCCCAAGGAACTGAAGATCGTTGCCCTCGTCGTGCAGGGATACAAGAACAAGGACATCGGCACCGAACTCGGCACCACCGAGCAGGTCATCAAGAACTACCTGCGCAACGTGTACGACAAGAT
>DAISJI010000172.1:3210-5482 GCA_036821585.1 Terriglobales bacterium | reverse complement strand
CGCTGCACGTTGAGGTTCCACATCTGCACGTAGCCGAGACGGAAGTTGCGGTCCACGGCGTAGTTGTTGGTCACCGTGTTGGGCAACGCAGGGAACGCGTTCTGCAGCGCAAGCGGAGTTATAGCAGTACCGATGTTCGTTTCCGTGAACGTAAATGGCGGCTGGAAGGCGAGGTTCTGAACGATTCCGCCGTAGGCGCCGGTGTTGTAGTTGATGCCGTAGCCGGCGCGGACAACCGTCTTGGCGAACGGTTTCCAGGCAATGCCGATACGCGGCGCGAAGTTGTTGCGGTCGGGATTGACGAGCGTCGCCGGGAAGGCGCCGGTGTAGGGGCCAGTCTGGCCGGGCTGCACGGGAGCAATGGCGACGAAGCCGGGGGCGACGTCGAGGTTCACCATGCGGTTGTTACGTTCGGAGTAGGGCGACACGTATTCGTAGCGCAGGCCGAGGGTAAGCGTCAGGTTGGCGGCGACGCGAAAGTTATCCTCGACGAACGTGTCCCACGAATTCTGCGCGAAGTGATAGCTGGCGGCGCCGTACTGCACCGACGCCTGCTGCGCGTCGCCGAGCAGGAAATCGGCGAAGTCGAGGCCGGTGTAGAGGCCGGTAAAAATAAAGCTGCCGTTGGCGTTGCGGTCGGTGTGGGTGTTCAGGAAAATGCGGCGGAAGTCACCGCCGAAGCGGAAGGTATGCTTGCCCTTGCGCCAACTCAGCGTGTCGCTCCAGGAAAAGGTCTGGTTCTGGCTGGAAGCGGGCGTGATGTCACGCAGCCCGGCGTAATTCGAGAACGAAAGCCCGGGGAGGCCGAAGTCGAACGGGTCCTGCGAGACACCATTGATACCCAACTGTCCGGCGACGTTGAGCAGGTTGGCGTACGCGTTCGAGCTGGTGTTCTGGCTGCGGTTCCAAGTGAAGCGCAGGTTGTTGGTGATGGGTCCCTTGCCGTAGGTCCAACCGATAGGAACGTTGAAGCCGCTGCGGCTGGATATTCCGCTGACGCTAGGGAGCGGGCTGGAATTCGAGTTTGTGCGGCTCCAGTTGAAACCGATGTTGATGTTGTTGCGCACGCCGTTGCCGCGTCCGCCACGTGCGCCACCACCTCCACCGCCGCCACCAAATGGACCGCCGGGGCCTGCGGCTGCGCCGAAGTTGTGCATCACGCGAAAGTTCAGGTTGTCACTGTCGGTGGTCAACGCCGTGACGTAATGGAAGTTCTGCGCGTTGCCGGGAAGGTTGGGTTCGGGAATGTAATTCAGAAGCCCGGCGGCGGCGGAGTTGAACATCGCCGTGGGAATCTGGTTGTTCAGGAACGGCAGGTGGGTTACGGGATCGCGAACGACAACTGGCTGGCCTGCGTTCGAGCCGTTGCGCACGAGCGTCCCTGAGAAGTCCCCGCCGCGCTCGGCAAGAGTGGGCACGGTGGAAAAAGCGTCGTATGGGTTGTCGGAGCGATTGCCGGTGTAATTGACGAAGAAGAACGTCTTGGTGCCGCCGTCGTAGATATGCGGAATCTTGAGTGGAGCACCAATGCTGGCGCCGAAGTGCTGCTGCATGTACTGAGGCTTGGCGGTGGGAGCGCCGGTGAGCGCGTAGGTCTTGGCGTCGAGGGCGGAATTCGCCGCCTGGTAAAACAGACTGCCGTGCGGCTGGTTCATGTTGAAGCGATTGCGTCCGCCACGGCCGCCGCGTCCGCCACCACCGGGACCTCCGCCGATCATGATGCGTGGGCCGTCGCCGCCACCCGCACCGCCGAAGCCACCGCCTCCGGGTCCGCCCATACCGGGGATGCCGCGGAATTCCTGTCCTCCGGCACCGCCTGCGAGGTCGCCGTTACCGGCGCGCTCGCGTAGGTCCTCGATGCGGTTCTGCATTTCCGGGTTATTGCCGCCGAACATCAAGTCGTTGGTCTGGCCGCTGACGCCGGAGACGGCGACCGATTCGGTGGGCGCGTCAGCATTCATCTGCGCGGGCAGGCCCGAGGGAACTTCCTGCGCGTTGCTCTCGCCGCTGCTGATGGAGGCGAGGGCGTCAGCGTTGGAGGCGACGGGAAGGTTCTGGAAGCCGCGCGCGTTGTTTCCGTTCGGCTGGCCGGTTTGCTGACCGCGAGCCGCTCCATCACCGGCGGCGACTTGCTCCTGTTGCTGGACGCGCGAGGCGAGCGTGAGCTGAAGGTCGCTGCGCGGATGGCAGTCGGAGGCCTTGATGATGACCTCGGCGGTGCCGGCGGCGAATCCGGAGAGCTCGGCGCGCAGCACGTAACGGCCGTTACCAG